>CAYNTB010000001.1:0-31755 GCA_964399905.1 uncultured Bacteroidales bacterium
AGGATGGTACGATCCCAATTCAGGCGAACCCTTCAGGCCTGCAGACGTCTATGCGGCAAACTTTTGGATCATTGGATATCTCTTACATTTTTTAGCAATTTTTAATAATGGATGTAATTTTTAAACCAAACCTAAAAACAATGAACATTGTATTTTTTAATAAATCAACCAAATTCCATAACAGCCAGTTTATAGGCTTATTGCTGATAATTTTGCTCATCCATGAAGTGCTGCCTGCTCAAAAATTATTTACCAGGGAAATTGGTATTCAAAGTGATAACGATACGTATGTGTCTTTATCAGAAGATAAATACTATACCAATGGATTGATGTTTTTCTACCGGTTTATCCCAAACCAATCAAAGCCAGATATCGAGAAAGTTGTGGTGGAATTTCGACTTGGAAACAAAATGTACACACCTTCGAGTGCAAACAAACCCGACATTACGGATCATGACCGGCCTTTTGCCGGTTATTTATTTGCCAATGCCCAAATCAGTAAATTTTATAAAAATGAGTCCATGTTCAGGCTCAGCGGGCAAGTTGGTATCTTAGGCCCTGCGAGTGGCGTTGGAGCGTTTCAGGAACTGATGCATAATTTCATAGGATGGTACAGTGTTAAAGGATGGGAACATCAAATCAGCAACGCCCTCGGACTTAATATTTCCGGTATGTATTCGCTTAAATTAACGAATTATTTGAGCAAACAGGCTGATATAAACCTTTATTCGCTGGCAAATTTAGGAACCTTCCAAACCAATTTCGCCATTGGTTTCTGGAACCGATTCAGCTTTATCCAACTCAATAAAGTTTATGAATCTAATTTGTTCGGGGCTTCTATTGTTAAGGACCGGAAAGTTAAATCTGATAGAAAAGGCGATCTTTTTTTCTTTTTTAAACCCCAATTGGAATACCATTTGTATGATGCAAGCATTCAGGGGGGGTTGTTTAATGATAAAAGCCCCCTGACTTTCGATATTGAGCCCTTTCAATTTACTTTTGAATTCGGGCTCATGTTTCAGTTTGAACGGGCAAATATCTGGTATTCAGTTACACTGCAAAGCAAAGATGTTAAAAATGATTTGGTTGAAAGATACGCATGGGGTAGTTTAAAATTATCATGGATGCTTTAAAAAAACGGTTATCTGGTGATGCTTATTATTTTGAATAGTTTATTATAGAATTTTGTTTATAATTTAATTTCCATCATGAAAAAAATTTTAATCATTGATGATAACCAAAAAGACTTATTTTCCTATGAGGCAATCTTTAACAACAAAGAACTAGCTTACAAAGCATTAACAGCAGACACTGGTGCACTTGGACTTGAATTAGCCAGAAAAGAAAAGCCTGATGTTATTATTATCGATGTAAAACTGCCGGATATAGATGGTTTTAGTGTTTGTAAAAGATTAAAAAGTGACACTTCCTTAAATTTCATCCCTGTCATCATGATTTCAGCCTGGGGAGCACAGAAAGATAATCGGCTCAATTCATTAAAAGCGGGAGCTGAAATATTTCTGTCGAAACCTATAAATGTTGATGAACTGCTGGCCCAGGTTAATGTATTGATCCGAATTAAAACAGATGAAGATAAACTACGGAAAGAGAGGAATAAATTTGAAAAGCTTGCCAATGATAAAACCAACGAACTTAAAGAACTTAATAATTATCTAAACCTTCAGATTAAAAAAATGCCTGTGGGCCTCATAACCTGGGATGTCGATTTTAAGGTGATTTCATGGAATCCGGCTGCAACCCAAATATTTGGATATGGAGCTAAAGAAGCTTTTGGCAAAACACCATTTGAAACCATCCTGGCGCCCGAATTACAACAAACAGTATCTGAACTTTGGAAAAAACTGCTTAAGGGAGATAAAAGCATCCAAAACATTAATAAAAACCTAACAAAAAAAAGGAAAACAATTGTTTGCGAATGGACCAATACCCCACTCATTGACGAAGATAAAAAGGTTATCGGTGTAATGTCGATGGTAAAAGATATTACACCTGAATACTACCAGCAGCGTTTGGAAAAAGGAATGAACACACTCAATAAAGCCCTTTTATCAAAAACTGGGATGGAATTTCTTAAACAATTTGTGATTCAACTTTGTAAAGTACTCGAAGCTGATATGGCTTATATTGGCTTGCTCGAAGACGATCAAAAAATGATCTCCAGTATTTCTGCCGCCCAAAATGGAAACTTGTTGGAAAACTTCAATCATCCAATAAAAGAGACTGCCTGTGAAGAGGTTACCAAGGGCCAAATTTGTTCATTCCCCAAAAATATTACCAAACTATTCCCCAATGACAAATTTGTTAAAGGCTTAAAAGCTGAAGCAGTTATTGGTTTGCCTTTATTCGACACCCAAAACAAAGTGATCGGTATTGTTTCATCCGTTTTTAAGAATCCGAATAACGAAATAAACTATCATGAGCAACTCATTCAAATTTTCACCACGCGGATTGCAGCTGAAATTGAGAGAATAAGTTTTGATCAAAAAATTCGTGAAAGTGAAAAACAATTTCGCGAAATGGTCGAGAAATTTCCATATCCGATGGCTCTGACAAAAGGCGATCAATTTATATACCTAAACCAGAAGTATACGGAAACCTTTGGATATTCGCTTGATGACATTCGAACTTTTAACGATTGGTTCAAAAAAGCATATCCGGATGAAAAATACAGGGAACTGGTCAGAAGCAGTTGGAACGAAGCTGTTGAAATTGCCAGGATTAATCATGAAGAAATTAAAACTCAAGAGTGGAATTTGAGAACTTTGTCGGGCCAGATAAAAACATGTGAGTATAACACTGTTCCACTGGCTGACTCTTCTCTTATCGTTATGAATGACATTACCAAGCGCAAACGCAGCGAACTTATACAGACTGTATTGTATCAAATCTCAAACGCAGCAAACACAACCAATGATTTGGCAGAGTTTATTAAAGTCATTCGCGAAGATCTTGGAGCTGTTTTAGACACGACGAATTTTTTTGTTGCCTTTCATGATGAAGAAAAAGATATTTTATATACCCCTTATGAAGTTGATGAAAAAGATGAATTTACTTCCTGGCCCGCTGCAAAATCATTAACCGGTTATGTCATTAAAAACAAAAAACCTCTGTTTGCCACCAAGCAAGATATCAAGCAGTTGCACAAAGAAGGCAAAATTAATTTGATTGGCACAATTGCAGAAGTATGGGTTGGAGTACCATTGATTTTGGAGGGGAAAGTATTGGGCGCATTCGTTGTTCAAAATTACGATGACCCCAACACATATAGCCGGAAAGATGTACAACTACTGGAATTCATTTCCCACCAAATCAGCATTTCCATCCAAAGAATTCAGAATAAGATTGAGCTTGGAAAGGCATTGGAAAAGGCACTTGAATCCGACCGGCTGAAGTCTGTCTTTTTATCTACCATGTCGCATGAATTAAGAACCCCATTAAATGCCATTATCGGATTTTCCGAACTGATTAATGCAAAAACAAAGCCTGAAGATATAGAACGCTTCGTTAAAACAATTTATAATAGTGGGAATTTGTTGCTTGAACTTGTTGAAGGCCTCTTCGACATTACACTTATTGAGGCTGGTGAAATTAAAATTGAAAAAGAATTTCATAACTTAAAACTCATCATTGATGATGTGGCGGATGTTATCGATGCCGAAAGAAAAAAAACAAACAAACAAAATATAAAATTTCATATCTCTGAATATCCTTTCAACAATGAGCTGCAAATTTATACAGACAGTTATAAATTAAAACAAATACTCCTTAACTTATTAAAAAATGCCCTGAAATTTACCCATGAAGGTGCAATCAGACTTGATCTTTCAAAGGAAACGATTGGGAAAGAAAGTTTTGTGAGGTTTGTGGTTCGGGATACAGGAATTGGAATCCCAAAAAATAAATTGAATTTTATTTTTGATATATTCAGACAGGCAGACGACTCCCATACCCGAAAATATGGGGGTGCAGGAATCGGTTTATCGGTGACAAAAAAACTAACCGAACTCTTAGGTGGAAACATTGAAGTTAAATCAGTGGTAAATAAAGGAACAACATTCTATGTCAATATTCCGCTTACAGCAAATAATATCAAGCCTAAAAAAACACCCTTAAATAATCATAAAGTTGAAATTATTTATCCCAATAAAACCATACTTATTGCCGAAGATGATGATTCCAGCATGACATTGCTTAAAATTTACCTAAAAAAACTCGGTGTTAAAATTTTACACGCTACAAATGGGAAAGAAGCCCTCGAAGTATTTCGAAGCAAACCCGATCAGATTGATCTGATATTAATGGACATCAATATGCCTTTAATGAATGGATATGAAGCAGTGACTGAAATTAAGAAGATCAATTCAGCCGTTCCCATCATTGCCCAGACCGCATATGCCATTTCAGGTGACCGAGAAAAAGCCTTACAGAATGGCTGTGATGATTATTTGTCAAAACCTATTAATAGTGATCAGTTGATACATATGATTAAGAAATTCCTATAAGAATCCATCATTGAAAGTAAATATCAAATATTGATACTTCTGGAATAAAAAGAGTCGAAAATATTTCACAAAAAACCCGGGTTCATCCCGGGTTTTATAATCTTAGTCGTTCTCTAAATCTTCTTTATTTACAAGCTTCCAACCTCCAATCATTGATGATGTCACCCCATTCCGTTCAATGTAATCATGGTATGCAACCAAATAAATATGTATGATTGCAAAAATGATGAAAAACCACATCAATACATGATGTATGTTACGGACAGCCAAATCTCCTCCAAGAATTGGAACAATCCATGCGAACAATTGTGGGAACCAGGAATCACTCATTGCGGCATACAGCCCAAATCCGGTCAGGCTTTGCAATAGGAATGCTAAAAATGTTAGGAAATAAGTAAAAGCTGCCAGTGAATTATGCCCGACTGAAACGGAAGACCCGTTTGTAACCTGCATAATATCAAGCTTTAAAACTTTCCATATCTCAACCCAATGTTTCTTTTGAAATGGGATGAAATGATACCATCTTGAATATTTATTCCCCACAAAACCCCAATATATCCGAAACAAGAAATTGAAAAAGAAAAGGAAAGCTGCAATAAAATGAGTAAACCTGATGATCCCGAACCAATAACCAAAAGAAGCCTCTGCCGAACTTTGAATGGCAGGCGGATTTCCGATTAAATATCCCGTAACTGACAGAACAACGATGCATAAGGCATTAATCCAATGGTAAAATCTCACCGGCAATTGCCATACATATTCTTCGGTAATTATTTGAGTTTTTGTCTGCTTTTTCATTCGATAATGATTTTAATTTTGACTTAAGCCACAGTTTGATTTAAAACACGCAGTTTAATTTTAAAATGATCAAAAAGTTTGAATCTGATGTACATATGTGCCTTTCTCATCATAAAGATGGACTGCACATGCAATACACGGGTCGAACGAATGTATGGTTCGCAGTATTTCTATCGGATTTTCCGGATCATCTATGGGTGTGCCAATCAGAGATTCTTCATAAGCAGATCTCTTTCCTTCTATATCTCTTGGCGAAGCATTCCAGGTACTTGGCACAACCAGTTGATAATTATCGATTAATTTATCCTTGATTTTTATCCAATGTGCCAGTGCGCCCCGGGGAGCTTCCGTTAAACCTACCCCTTTTGCATCTTTCGGCCATGTTTCGGGTTTCCATTTTTCAGATGAATGGGTCCGTGTATCCCCATTTTTTATGTTCGCAAGCAATTGATTATAAAACTCTTTCGACCAATTGGTTACCAACTGTGTTTCCAGCCCCCTTGCAGCGGTCCTTCCCAGGGTCGAAAACAATGCAGATACAGGAACATTCAGATGTTCCAGGGCCGCATGAACGACATCCTGAAATTCCGTTTTACCTGAGGCATATCCAACCAACATTCGTGCAAGCGGACCCACTTCCATGGCGTGTCCTTTCCATCGCGGTGTTTTTAACCAACTATATTTAGCATTCACATCCAAATGTTCATAGGGTGGTTTCGGACCGGAATACTTCAGGTTGGTTTCACCATCCCAGGGGTGTTTACCTACCTGATCTCCATCGGAATAGGTATACCAGGAATGAGAAATCTGTTCCTGAATCTGATCCGGATCAGTGGCATCAATGGGAATAACCTCCGCTAAATTTCGATTCAGGATTATTCCTCTCGGGAATTTGAAACTGTCAACATCTGCATAGCCATTTGTGGGTAAATCACCATATGCCATATAATTTGTTAATCCGCCTCCGATTGCTCCCCAGTCTTTATAAAATGAAGCAATGGCAAGTAAATCGGGGATATAAACCTGATTAATGAATTCCTGGGCTTTATCAAATAGATTACCAACAAAGGCAAGCCGTTCAGCATTCAGCGCATTATTTTCATCCAGGTTAATGGCGCACGGGACACCTCCCACCAAATAATTCGGATGCGGATTCTTTCCGCCAAAAATGGTATGAACTTTTACGATTTCTTTCTGCCACTCAAGGGCTTCAAGATAATGCGCAACTGCCATTAGGTTTGCTTCCGGAGGAAGTTTGTATGCATTATGCCCCCAATAACCATTTGCAAAAATCCCCAACTGTCCGCTTTCAACAAACTTCTGAATTCTGTATTGAATGTCGGAAAAATAACCGGGTGAACTTTTCGGCCATTTAGAAATACTTTGTGCAAGGGTCGAAGTTGCTTTTGGATCAGCTTTTAATGCTGAAACAACATCAACCCAATCCAATGCATGTAAATGATAAAAATGAACCACATGATCCTGCATATATTGGGCGCAAAACATCAGGTTCCGGATAATATCCGCATTGGGTGGAACTACTATACCCAGCGCATTCTCAACTGTTCGGACAGAAGCCAATGCATGAACCGTGGTACAAACGCCACATACCCTTTCGGTATATGCCCATGCATCACGGGGATCTCTTCCTTTTAGGATAATTTCAATTCCCCTTACCATGGTTCCTGAGCTGAAAGCATCAACGATTTTACCATCTTTAATTTCTGCTTCAACCCTTAGGTGACCTTCTATGCGGGTAATTGGATCTACAACTATTCTTTGTGCCATTGTTACCTCCGTTTTTATTTAGTTTGAGAATCAGTTTTTTTTAGTCCTTTTTGGATCAATTTGCGTTTGCGGATATTCGTTGAAATGGCATGTGCGGCAATTCCAACACCCGTAACAACACCTAATCCAAGTCCAATTTTATCAGCTGTTGTTTCGATTCCAAATCCCGGGAAACTTTGTAAATGCTGGTAGAATGGGCCATTGTCCCAGAAATTTGCTTCGCTGCATCCAATACATGGATGGCCGGATTGAATCGGGAAACTTACGCCATTGTTCCATTTAATGACGCCACAAGAATTATACGTATTCGGTCCCCGACAACCAACTTTATACAGGCAATAGCCTCTTTTTGCATTTTCATCATCAAAGCTTTCAACAAATAATCCGGCATCGTAATTGGGCCTTCGATAACAGGTATCATGCACTCTTCTTGAATAAAATGCTTTTGGCCTTCCCAATGCATCCAATTGAGGTATTCGGTCGAATGTTAACAGATGAATTACCACCCCGGCCATTACTTCAGCTATTGGCGGGCATCCCTGAACATTGATGATTGGTTTCCCTTTAATTACTTTATGAACCGGTTTGGCACCAGTCGGATTTGGTGATGCTGCCTGAACACAACCGGCAGAGGCACAATTACCCCAGGCTACAATTGCCTTTGCCCCTTCTGCGGCTTCATTCAGAATCTCATAAGCACTTTTCCCACCGATACAGCAATATCCATCATCCACCGTTGGAATTGATCCTTCGACCATTAATAAATATTCACCATGATATTTCTCCATGGTATCATGCAATGATTTCTCAGCCTGATGCCCTGATGCTGCCATCAATGTTTCTGTATAATCCAGCGATATTTTATCAAGTACAATATCGGCCACTATCGGATGGGATGACCGGATAAATGATTCGCTGCAACAGGTACACTCCTGTAAATGAAGCCATACAACCGGAATTCTTGATTTACTTTCAAGGGCTTTTGCAATTTGCGCCACGCCAGTCGCCTGCAATCCCATCATGGCACCCATGGTACCACAGAACTTCAAGAAATCACGCCGTGAATGGCCTTTCGCCCTGATTTCTTCATAAAGAGTTGGTTTCTTGTTCATAATGTGAATAATTTATGTTAGTAATCTTTATTCAAATTCCTGGTCAACCTTTGAAATATGGTAGGATCCTTCAATGGTAACCTTATCTCCCAAATGTTAGTTGCTCGATAAATTTGTCGATAACATTAAATACTTAGGCCGGCAAACGATTTTAATGATGCACTTTGAATCTTTTGCTAATATTTCCATCACTTCACCCGATAACGTAAATTGCTTGATGTGCTTTGAAGGCATCGCTTTTATATTTCAAAACTTCATATGGCAATATCATGCCAAGATTCAAAATTTTTCAATTCACACCTAAAAATGAATGAGCTAAATAATTGATAACATTTGATTTATCTCTGATTAATTATAGATAAATACATATATGATATTGTGATGCATATTTTAAAGTTGTACAGAATTCCGTAAAAATTACACGGAATTCCGTTAATTATTTGGCAGCGGAACAGCTATTGGGTGTAAGGTGGTATTTTTTCATTTTATCCCTGAATGTTGAAAGGCTCATTTTGAGGGATCTGGCGGCATCTGATTGGTTTCCTTTTGTGACCTTTAAAGTTTCACAAATCATGTGACTCTCAACACAATTTACCACCTCATTAAAATCCAATTCTCCATTATTAAAGCAATTATGACAAGATTTTATTAAAGTTTCGGCTCGGTCATTTTGATTTATCTCAGCTGGTAAATCGTGGCTATCTATATTTTTATCGGCAAATACAGAAATCCGGTGAATGACATTTCTCAATTCGCGAACATTGCCCGGCCAATCATAGCTGATTAATTTTCGCATAGCATCCAAACTTATATGTAATTGTTTTTGAGGGGCAAAACGTTTTAAAAAATGTTCAGCTAATAAAGGAATATCATCTCTACGTTCCCTTAAGGGAGGAATTTCAATGGGAACAACATTGATCCGGTAATACAGATCATCCCTGAACCGCTTTTCACTTACCATCTTTCTCAAGTCAACTTTTGAGGCAGTGATTAAACGGATATCTATGGGAATCGAACGTGTACCCCCAAGTTTCATGATCTCACGGGTTTCGAGCACCCTCAATAACTTGGACTGAATATCCAGTGAAACATCATCAATATCATCAAAGAAAAAGCTCCCTGTATTTGCCAGTTCGAACAATCCCATTTTATCATGAATTGCACTGGTAAAAGAACCCTTTTCATGTCCAAATAATTCGCTGGCAAGCAATTCAGTAGGCATCGCAGATAACCCAATTTTTACAAAGGGGTTTTGGCTTCGATTACTGATCTGATGAATATATTCTGCAAATATTTCCTTACCAACACCAGTTTCGCCAATAAGCAATATTGAAGTATCAGAATCTGCAATTTTATTAATGCGGTTGATAATCAATCGCATTTGTTCATTGGCCGTAATGATAGAAATCGGTAGTTTCCCAGTCATTTTTTAAGGTTTTAAGAAAAGAGCAATTTAAATATCGCCCATTTCCTTTAAGGCTTTGATGGTATCCAGGGCATCCTGTTTGTCAACAAGGCTAAGGGCTGTTCCAACATGTACCAGAACATAGTCGCCTACTTTGGCTTCGGGCAACCATTCCATACAAACATCTGTTATAGCCCCTCCAAAATCAACTTTCCCCATTTTAATATCCGGATTACTCTTATCAAACGATAGTATTTTTGCAGGTACAGCAAGGCACATAATAGTTAATTTAGTTATATATATCTATGTATATATTTAGTTAGGCAGGATAAATATAGTACAAAAATTCTTTGAACACAATATTAAAATTTAAAATTAACTTTGACATTTTAAAATCCGTTTAGCAGATGCATGAATTATCCATTGCCTACAGCATTATAGATATTGTAAATGAAGAAGCTCAAAAAGCCAATTCATCCAAAGTTTCAGAAATTGAACTGGAAGTCGGAAGTTTATCAGGCGTTGAGGTTGACGCATTGGAATTTGCCATGGAAGCTGCAAAAAAAGATACGATTATTGAAGCTGCTGAAATAAAAATCTTACTAAAACCAGCTATTGCAAAGTGTAAAAAATGCACTACTGAATTTTCAGCGACTTCATTATTTGATCCATGCCCGCAATGTGGCGGGTTTGAAAACGAAATTATACAAGGCCAGGAAATGCGCGTAAAATCACTTGTGGTTGAATAAAATCAGGATACTTTTGCCAAGATTGATTTTACCAGTTTAGCGATCTCAGGCAAAGAATTTTCAACATTTTCAGATAGCGTCATCCGAACTTCGCTAATATCTTTCACTGTAACAGTAATCAAATAAATTTTGGGCATATGCCCCAGAAGTGTGGCTGTTTCAACCAGGTCTTTTAGCCCGATATCGTGAGAACTCATGGCCTTTGGGAAATCAGAGGCAAACTTTGGCTCTATTAAACTAATGCTACCTTCTTCTTTCGAATCGATGGTGGCATCAATCATAATCAGTGTTTTATAATCTTCCATTACCGATAGCATATGGAAGCCCCCTGTTCCTCCATCCAATAATTCTGTATTTGCAGGCAATTCCTGAGTTTCTAAATACCTAACAGCATGTATCCCAACACCTTCGTCCCCAAGGATTACATTTCCTACACCCAGTATTAATATCTTTTCAGCAGTTTTGTTAGCGTTTTTCACAAGTTTGGTTTTAAGTCTGAGCGCAAGTTTATAAATAATTTTTAAGATCTGAAATTAAAATATCTCTTTTGCTATGGCTTTAATATTGTCGGAGATACCAATTGTAAAATAATGGATGGCAGGCACTCCGAACTTTGCCAATTCTTTTGATTGTTCAATGCTCCATTCAATCCCGACCTGAAATGCCTGCTTATCATCCTTGCACCTGTTAATTTCTTTTACGAGTGTATCAGGAATATCAATATTAAAAACCTTAGGAAGATGCGCTAAATCCTTACGCGTGGTAATTGGTTTTAAACCGGGTATAATTGGAACCTGAATCCCGTTTGCCCTGCATTTCTTTACAAATTCAAAATATTTCTGGTTATCAAAAAACATTTGGGTTACGATATAATCCGCCCCTGCATCCACTTTTTCTTTCAAATATTGTAAATCGTTCTCCATATTGGGGGCCTCGACGTGCTTTTCGGGGTAACCAGCCACCCCGATTGAAAAATCTGTGGTTGTTTTATTTTCCAGATGTTCATCAAGATAACGACCATGGTTCATATTCATAATTTGCTTCACAAGATCTGAGGCATAGGCATGTCCATCTTCTTCTGCATGGAAATATTTATCTCCCTTTAAGGGGTCACCACGTAAAACCAACAAATCTTTAATTCCCAAAAAATGAAGATCGATCAAAGCATATTCTGTGGCGTCTTTTGTAAATCCGCCACAGATGATATGTGGAACTACATGAACATCAGGGTATTTGTACTTTATGGCTGCTGATATTGCAACCGTTCCCGGACGTTTCCTGATTGTTTGTCGCTTGAGCAAGCCACCAGGCAATTTTTTATATACGGTTTCTTCCTGATGATATGTAATGTTGATATTCAACGGATTAAATTCAATTAAATTATCAATGGTGTGATAAATAGAGTCAATATTGTGGCCCTTTAAGGGAGGCAATAATTCGAAAGAAAAATAAGGACGTTCAGCCCTTGCAAAATGCTCAATAACCTTCATGATAGTCTATTTATAATTTAAATTGTTATTTAATAATTTTTCAACTGCTGATAGTGACAATTTTTTGCGACGGGCATAATCCGCTACCTGATCGCGACCCATTTTCCCAATATTAAAATACTGGGATTCAGGATGTGAGAAATAATAACCACTCACCGATGCGGCCGGATACATGGCAAAATTCTCTGTCAACTTAATTTGCAAATGCTGCTCAGCTTTAAGTAATCTGAAAAGTGTTTTCTTCTCAGAATGCTCAGGACAGGCCGGATATCCGGGAGCAGGACGGATGCCCTGATATTCTTCCTTTAGAATATTTTTTATTTCTAATGATTCTGTCGGTTGATAGCCCCATTCAAATTTCCTAACTCTTTCGTGCATCAATTCTGCAAAAGATTCAGCTAAGCGATCAGCCAATATCTTCAACATAATTGATTTATAATCATCCAGTTCATCTTCAAATTTTTTCACCCATTTTTCAATGCTAATACCGCAAGTAACTGCAAATCCGCCCATATAATCAACAGTTGCCTCATTCTTAGGTCGGATAAAATCAGCCAATGACAGATTCGGCACCCCTGGCTTTTTCTCTATTTGATTTCGGAGAAAATAGAATTTTTCGATTATTTCTGAACGTTCATCATCTGAATATATTTCGATATCTTCGCATGCTGAATTGCAGGGAAATAACCCAATAACTCCTTCCGCCTGCAACATTTTTTTATCAATAATTTCATCTAAAAATACCTGTGCTTCATCAAATAATTTTTGGGCTTCTTTTCCTTTTACCGGATCGTTGAAAATATCCGGGTATTTGCCATTAATTTTCCAGGCATGGAAAAAGAAGGTCCAATCAATATATTCTCTGATCAGGGATAGATCAAAATCTTTGAACACCTTTATTCCCAGATTATTCGGCTTATAAACCTGATAGTTCCCCCAATTAATTTCAAGTTTATTCTTCCTGGCAGTTTGAAAGTCAATTATTTCTGCATCAGATTTATTATTGAATTTCTGAACCAGTTCAGAATATTCATCTTTTATTTGTTCGATGAATGTTTCTTTTTTCTCATCTGATAACAATTCGGATGTAACTGTTACAGCTTTTGATGCATCTCTAACATGTATGACAGGACCTGAATATTTTGGTGCAATTTTAACTGCGGTATGTATTTTTGAGGTGGTCGCCCCTCCGATTAATAAAGGAACTTTAAAATTTTGCCTTTGCATTTCTGAGGCTACATCCACCATTTCATCAAGTGAAGGCGTTATAAGTCCGCTAAGTCCAATAATATCAACCTGTTCATTAATGGCTGTTTGAAGTATTTTTGTTGCTGGCACCATCACTCCTAAATCAATAACTTCAAAATTGTTGCAAGCCAGTACAACCCCAACTATATTTTGCCCGATATCATGAACGTCTCCTTTAACGGTTGCTAATAATACCTTTGGTTGTTTTTTAGGCCTTAGCTCCAGGGTTTTTTCCTGTTCAATATAGGGGAGCAATTTCGCCACACCCTTTTTCATAACCCTGGCACTTTTGACAACCTGTGGTAAAAACATTTTTCCGGAACCAAACAAATCCCCCACAACGTTCATTCCGTCCATCAGTGGTCCTTCAATCACTTCAAGTGCCCTTGAATAATTTAATCTGGCCTCTTCAACATCTTCTTCGATAAATTCTACAATTCCTTTAACAAGTGCATGCTTCAGGCGTTCAACAACCGGATATTCTCTCCAGGCATCTTTTTTTTCGATAAAATGATCCTTTCGATCCATCTGATCAGCAAATGCAATCAAACGTTCAGTTGCATCTTTTCTTCGGTTAAAAATCACGTCTTCAATAAGTTTAAGAAGATCGGGCGGAATTTCATCATAAATCTGAAGCATGCCCGGATTTACAATTCCCATATCCAGTCCTGCTTTAATTGCATGATATAAGAATGCTGAATTCATGGCTTCACGAATGATATTATTCCCCCTGAAAGAAAATGAAAGATTGCTGATACCGCCACTTACTTTTGCATAAGGTAAATTTTCCTTGATCCATTTTGTGGCTTTAATAAAATCGATGGCATAATTATTATGAGCATCGATCCCGGTTCCAATGGTCAGTATATTGGGGTCGAAGATGATATCTTCAGCCGGAAAATGAACTATTTTAGTGAGTATATCATAAGCACGTTTGCAAATTTCAATTTTTTGATCAAATGAAGTTGCCTGGCCGTTTTCATCAAAGGCCATCACAACCACTGCCGCTCCGTAAAGCTTTATTTTTTCGGCATGTTCAATAAAAGCTGTTTCTCCTTCCTTTAAACTAATCGAATTTACAATGGCTTTCCCCTGAATACACTTCAAACCCGATTCTATCACAGTCCATTTTGAAGAATCAATCATGATCGGCAGCCTGGCAATTTCTGGTTCTGAAGCCAACATATTCAGGAAACGCATCATTTCCTTCTCTTCATCAAGCATGGCATCGTCCATGCTGACATCCAAAACCTGGGCACCGCCTTCTACCATATCTCGGGCAACAGAGAGGGCTTCTTCGTATTTCTGATCCCTGATCAGGCGTGCAAATTTTCTTGAACCACTCACATTGGTGCGTTCCCCAATATTAATAAAGTTGCTTCCTTTAAATATTTTTAAGGGCTCCAAACCGCTTAAATGCAGCTCTGGTTTTTTTTCAGAAGGAATATGAATATCAGCCTTCTCTGCGATTTTTGAAATTGCTTTAATATGCGCAGGGGTGGTACCACAACAACCTCCAATTACATTCACATAGCGATTATCGACGAACTCTTTTAATTGGGCAGCCATCATTTCCGGTGATTCATCATAGGCTCCGAACTGATTGGGCAAACCGGCATTGGGGTGGGTACTGATATAAACACTTGATTTGGCTGCCAATTCGGCCAGATAAGGTCTTAAATCCTTTGCCCCCAATGAACAATTTAAACCGATACTTAATAAATCGACATGTGAAACGGAATGCATAAATGCCTCAACAGTCTGACCTGAAAGGGTTCTGCCGCTGGCATCCGTAATTGTACCTGAAATCATAAGAGGTATCCGTTTTTGTTCCTCCTTCATCAATCTTTCGATGGCAAAAATGGCAGCCTTTGCATTTAAAGTATCAAAAATGGTTTCGATCAGAAAAAGATCGACTCCTCCCATTAGCAATCCCTTTGCCTGCTCAAAATATGCATTCTCCAAATCATCAAAGCTCACTGCCCGAAATCCCGGATCTTCAACTTTTGGTGACATAGAAGCAGTTTTACTGGTCGGGCCAATGGCTCCTGCAACAAATCTTGGCTTTGCCGGATTTGCTTCAGTAAATTCATTGGCAATTTCGGCAGCTATTTTTGCTGCTGCCGTATTTATTTCCAGAACATATTCCTCCATCTGGTAATCTGCCATCGAGATGGAGTTTGCATTAAATGTATTTGTTTCAATGATATCGGCACCGGCCTCAAGGTACTCTTGATGGATTTCGCGAATTATTGCGGGTCTTGTTAAACAAAGCAGGTCGTTGTTTCCTTTTAAATCGCAAGGATGTGATTTAAATCGTTTGCTTCGGAAATGGGATTCGTTCAACTTATATTGCTGGATCATGGTTCCCATAGCTCCATCAAGCACTAAAATCCTGCTTTTTAATTCTTTATATATATTTTTTTCAAGCCTCATACATCATTATTTAATTTATACGGCCACAATATAACATTGTGCAAACACGGATCATTACGTAAATAATTACAACGTGATTTAATTTAAGAAATGCATTCGTGTGTTCATGATCATTGTGTTTAAATTATCATTATCCACCTTTGTTTTTATCCTTCGGCGGATTAGGTTGTAGCACCTTTTTCCAAATTCAGGAATGGTTGCTAGAGGTTCGCAGAGCCTAATCTCTCCCCTCTTCTTTATAAATCAAACACCTTATTTGAAAGGATGATTTGAATATGAGGCAAATGTATAGCAGATGGTATTAAAAAACAAATTATAAGTTATAATTTTATCAAATGTCGGCAACATAAACCATCAAATGGTCGCTGATCTTTAAATAATTAAGAGCGTATTTCCGTTTAATATTTCCTGTATTGATCACACCACTTACACAATCATCAGCCTGAAAGTTAAATGGTTCTATCTTTAAATTTTTTCTAAAATCGAGCTTTCCCCGGCCATACATTTTGTATAATGCTTCTTTTGCTGACCAGATAAGTATCAGTTTTTCATTCAATTGATCTTCTGATAGATATTCTGATTCTTCATCAGAAACAAATTTATGCCTGATTTTCAATACCCTGGGATGTATTTTTTCAATATCGATGCCTACCCTGAATTTATCGCTTAATATTACAGTAACAAACTCATTGGTATGGGATATTGATAGCTGTTGACTTCTGCCTTCAATCAATGGATTGCGATTGTCGCCATAAGTAATTGAAAGCTTGTTGTTTTCAGAAATTTGATGAAGGATGATCCTGCTTGCCAGCCATTGCTTTTTTCGACCTTCAGCTTTAAAATTATGGTACGCGACCAGATCCTGTTCATTCAAGTCTATCATCGCAAATAAACGATCCAGGCTCTCACTAAGCTCCCAAATCCCAATAATGGTACTATTTTCTTTATTCCTGATGGTACGAACGAGTGGCATAATTCAATACAAAGAGTTTCTTATGGCATGCAAACAGAATCATAATTCTTCTTTTGAACTCTCAAAGATATTGATTAATTTTGCAGGCGCATAATGATTTACTAAATAAATGAATTTGAAAATGATAGAAACTACCACCGATTATAAAGTTGCCGATATTAAATTGGCCGAATATGGAAGAAAAGAGATTGAAATTGCCGAGAAAGAGATGCCCGGTTTGATGTCGATCAGGAGAAAATATGCACAAGAAAAACCTTTAAAGGATGTAAGAATAAGTGGATCATTGCATATGACCATCCAAACAGCTGTACTTATTGAAACACTGGTTGAACTTGGGGCCGATGTAAGATGGGCGAGTTGTAATATTTTTTCCACACAGGATCATGCCGCTGCAGCCATTGCAGCTTCAGGCGTACCTGTATTTGCCTGGAAAGGCGAAACACTTGAAGAATATTGGTGGTGTACCAAACAGGCCCTTTCTTTTCCTGGAGACAAAGGCCCTCAGCTGGTTGTTGATGACGGGGGAGATGCTACTTTGCTGCTTCATAAAGGGGTAAGTATTGAAAACAATCCTCAATTGCTCCAGAAAAAAACGTCGAACAATGAAGAAGCGGCCATTTATAAATTATTGCAAAACACCTATCTGGAAGATTCCCGAAAATGGCATAAAGCCACCGCCGATTGGAAAGGCGTATCAGAAGAAACAACAACCGGCGTCCATCGCCTATATCAGATGATGGAGAACGGAGAACTTCTGGTACCAGCCATTAACGTGAATGATTCCGTTACTAAATCAAAATTTGATAATCTGTATGGCTGTCGGGAGTCTTTGGCCGATGGCATTAAACGAGCCACAGATGTAATGATCGCAGGCAAAGTGGTGGTTGTTTTGGGTTATGGCGATGTTGGCAAAGGTTCAGCAAAATCAATGCGTTCATATGGTGCCCGTGTAATCGTTACGGAGATTGACCCCATTTGTGCACTGCAGGCAGCCATGGAAGGTTTCCAGGTTACTACCTTAGAAGAAGCATTACCGGAAGGAAACATTTTTGTGACAACCACCGGAAACAAGGACGTTATTACCCTGGAACATATGCAGAAAATGAACGATCAGTCAATCGTTTGCAATATCGGGCATTTCGACAATGAAATTCAGGTCGAAAAACTTGATATGGCAACAAACGTGACGAAAGTAAATATAAAACCGCAAGTGGATAAATATACCTTCGCAAATGGAAATTCAATATATCTACTGGCAGAAGGCCGCCTTGTTAATTTAGGCTGTGCCACAGGTCACCCCTCGTTCGTAATGAGCAACTCTTTTAGCAATCAAACACTTGCTCAAATTGAACTTTGGAAAAATAATTATGAAATTGGCGTTTACAGGCTTCCTAAACATCTGGACGAAGAAGTTGCCCGTTTGCATCTCAACCAAATTGGGGTAAAATTAACCAAGATGACTCCTGAGCAGTCTGAATATCTGGGTGTGCCAATTGAAGGTCCCTATAAAGCTGACCATTATCGATACTAAAAAATGTTAGCGTTAGAATACAGGAAGGATGATTCGTCAAAAGATCATCCTTTTTTAATTAAATACACGCAGATACAAACCATCAAAATAAGTTTGGTACTGCTTTAAAGGAAGGGTTGCCGGACCTTCAAAGGGTGAACCATCGAGTAAAATAAACTTTGACCCGCTACAAGGATCAACCGCAATGAGTCCCGAATCGTCAACACTGACACGGCAACTAAAATCGTTTGGAAAATTTACAGGTGAAGTTCGTTCAAATGCCTTATACTCATTGGTATTGGCATGATAAATAATAATCCCACGGTAACCTCCTGTAACATAGGCCCAGTTGCCAACGATATTTAAATTATTGTATTCTATTGAATTCGGATTCATTGAAAAATTAACCAGTACGTACGGAATCAGCTCATCCACAGGATTGTCCTTTCCGCAATTTACATTAATTAAGAGTAAACCGGAAAACAATAAAATCAAACCAAATCTGTTTATTAAAGATAATTTCATGAGATTTATTTAAATCAAAACGTGCATATAAAATTATTATTTTATCTGTTGATTTCATTGTTTAATTTTATCTCATCTTATCATAAAAAAAATTTGGATGAAAATCTTACGCTCCCTTATTGTTTTTTTCATTTTATTAGCTTCAATCAGTTTTCAAACTTCATGCAGTTTACTTAAGCCAACTCAGGTAAAACAGGCAGAAAAGGAAGCTAAAGCCAAGCTGAAAGAGTCTGAAGAAGCTTATGAGTTATTGAAGGAAGAACATATGGCCCGTCAATCTGAATTGACGCGCGAGCGGATGGAAATGACAAAAAAACGATCAGAATACTATAACAGATCGAAAGAAAGGCCCGGGTTTTTTAAACGAATCTTTGGAAAACGAAAAAAGAAATAAGCCTTTTCCCCCAGCAGAATCTAATGTTTTACAACCGTTGTTTAATACAGATAAGATAATCAATAACAACAGATTAGATTCATTTTTCAATATAATATTCTTTCTGCACCTGAGGGATCTTCGAGCTCAAATTTAATAATAGAAAGCTCCGTACCATCGTGAGCGGCATTGTATGCCATTGTTCGTCCAATTTGCTGCTTCCAGAAACCTGTTATCCTGGTAGATTCGTGAATATGACCATGAAGGGTAATCAAAGGTTGCCGGTTTTCTATAAATCTTTTTATGGCAATGCTTCCCACATGAACATCCATAGGAACATAATCTACCATAACCCCATCTAGTGCGGCTCTGTCAAGATGTGTTTTATAAGGTGGGGAATGAAAAAGAAAAACAGCCCTTGAAAGATCATCTTCATTTGTCAGCGACTCCAAATCCTTCTGAATAGTTGCATATTCAATATCTTCTGTAGTTTCGAAAGTGCGAAAACCTTCGGTTGGGTGAACACAGCCGGGATCCACATATCGGGAAACATCATATTTCTCCCAGTCTTTCATCTGGAAAGGGGTTGGGGGTACAAACGAATATCCGTAAACAGGATAATTATTCAGCATATGCTTTTTTTGGTTTAGGTAATGAAACAATCCCTGTTTGCTTTCTTCTTTAAACTTTTCCTCTTCACATCTTGCATCGTCATTCCCGAGTATCAGAAATATACAGGGGTATTGGTCCTTCAAATCCTTCTTTAGTTGATGGAAAGCGGGAAAAAGAAAATCTGATAGAAAATCATCATAATTCTCAAATTTCTTGAAAATATGTGGCAAAATATCTCCTCCCAGGAATAGAACATCCGGTTTTTCTATCCTGATTTGATCAAATAATTTTTCATATTTATCGATGTGACCATGAAGATCCGTAACAAAAAAACATTTATTCATTCAATCGTTTTAATAAGTTTGGCCCCATCAGTAATGGCCCCGATCATTGAGGCAAAACTGTTTTTGTTTTTAATATCTTCGTCCGTAACAATATGTAAATCAATCAGTCCGTCGGTTTTATAGCCGGTTTTCAAAAAATTCATCTCAGATAAGCAAAGGCTCCAACCTTCGATCCAGGCCCTAAGTTCCATTTGCTGAGTTAAGTTGCCTGCAAAATGAATAAGAAGATCAATGTCGCTAGCCGGACCGGCTGTCGCATTTTTTGTGCTCCCGATCACATATACTGATTTAACACCATACTTTGCCAAATTTAGTTTATCTGCAATTATTTTCACCATCTCTGATCTCCATTTCCAATGTATATTTGATTGCGTATGAATCAGTGAAGAGATGTTCTCGTCCGTCGCAATCTTATCACTTTCACTCTCATCAAAAAGCGCAATTGTTTTTTTTAATCGTTTATTAAATATGTAATTACTGATCTGAAAGGCTATTGTATTTAGCAATTTTTGCTCCTCCGGCAAAAACTGGGAATCACCTATCATTTTTTTGAATTCAGTATAATATACTTCAATTTTCCCTTCTATTTCTTCGTCAATTATGATATCCGAATATTGAACCCACTCTGTTTCTTCCCATCCCGGTTCTTTATAGATTTTACCCTCAAATATTATTTTTACCCGGGTAATAATTGGATATTGCCAACCGCCCCACAAATGTTTTACAATCTCCATCAGGAACTTGTCAACCGGCAAATTTTCACTAATAATCTCCTGCACCCTGTACAGGCATTTAATCTCTTTCTCTCTTTCCCTAAGGCTCTGAATTTCCTTTAGGTAGTAGTCTTCATTTTTTATCATCAAATCTGATTTAATATAAAAAACATCTCAATTCTATCAACTAAATATTAAATTAAAAGGCAATTTGAGTTATCCCTGAATTTGAGGGTTTTATTTTTATTCTTCCCTCACCACTTTATTATAACTGCTTCTGAATTTTAAGATTAGAAAATTGCAGTTAAAATTTCTCAATTTTATCAATGCTGCGTTTGGTTTTATTTTTAGCATCATATTTTTCACAGTCAAATTCAATGTTCATCCCGTGAATTGGTTTCTCAAAATCACCTTTTGTAAAACCCAAAGTAGGATCATTGTATATTTTCTGCATATAAAGAGCCCAAATCGGGAGTGCGACATTCGCCCCTTGCCCGAGTGTTAGGGTTCTGAAATGTGCCGAACGGTCTTCGCATCCCGACCATACCCCGGTTGTTAATTGAGGGGTAATTCCCATAAACCAACCATCCGATTGATTATTGGTGGTCCCCGTTTTCCCAGCTATGGGATTGGAAAGGCCATATTTCCACACCAGCCGTGTACCGGTTCCATATTCAACAACACCTTTTAACAGCTCTAACATCAGATAAGCGGTTTCTTCGTTCATTGCTTCTTCCTTTTTGGGCACAAAATCAGCAATTACATTTCCATTTTTATCTTCTATTCTGGTAACATAAATGGGCTCAACATAAACGCCCTTACTTGCAAAAGTATTGAATGCGCCAACCATTTCTGATAGTTTTAAATCGGCACTGCCCAATGCAATTGAATAAACTGGAGGAATATAACTTTTAACCCCCATCTTTCTGGCTATTTTAATAACCGATTGGGGAGAATACCTGTTAATCAGGTGACCTGAAATCCAGTTATTGGAAGTTGCAAGTGCATATTTTAAATTCACCTCTTTACCCTTAAACTCTTCATCATCATTGTTGGGCTCCCAGGTATCACCATTCGGTAGTTTGATCATCGGTTGTATATTCGCAATTTTACTGCAAGGTGTTTCACCTTCCTGCATAGCAAGTGTATATAAAAATGGTTTAAAGGTTGAGCCAACCTGTCGTTTACCCATGGTAACGTGATCATATTGAAAAGAATTATAATCGATTCCACCGACATATGCTTTAACAAAGCCGGTTCCGGGTTCAACAGACATGAGGCCGGATTGATAAAAAAACTTATAATATCTTAATGAATCCATCGGACTCATAATCGTATCAATCATCCCTTTCCAGCTAAATACCGACATTTGCACAGGGGTATTAAAGATCATTCGAATTGAATCTATTGGTTTACCGGCATTTCTCAATAAACGGTATCTTTCGGTGCGCCTCATGCTCAAATCCATCAAATCCTTAACATCACGCTGAACAGAATCTCCTTCAAATACAAAGGGAGCATTTGCATAGCCTTTCCAATGTTGATAGAATGCCGGTTGCAGGTCAAGTGAAAGATGCTCCACCACCGCTTCCTCGGCATATTGTTGCATCCTGGAATCGATGGTTGTATAAATTTTTAAGCCGTCCTTATACAAATCATAATTAGTTCCATCGGGTTTAAAGTGATTTTTGCACCATTCTTTTAGTTCGCCCCTTAAAAATTCGCGAAAATATTTAGCCAGTCCCTTGGTATGATCAAGAACGCCAAAATTAGACATATCAATGGGGAT
Source organism: uncultured Bacteroidales bacterium (assembly GCA_964399905.1). GTDB lineage: Bacteria > Bacteroidota > Bacteroidia > Bacteroidales. Next base: position 22,389 of record CAYNTB010000001.1, read on the forward strand.
TGCTGAAATCGAATCATATACTTCGGGGGTGATATACCCGTATTTTTTCATTTGGCTGAGCACCAAATTTCTTTTATCAAAAGCCCTTTCAGGGTTACGAACCGGACTGTAATAGGTAGGTGCATTTACAACCCCAACCATAAGGGCTGCCTCTTCAAGTCTTAACGAATCCGGTGTTTTATTGAAAAATGTTTTTGAAGCTGCCTTGATCCCATACGATTGGCTTCCGAATGGAACCGTATTCAGGTACATGGCAATGATTTCCTGTTTGGTATAATTTCGCTCCAGTTTTGCCGCTGTAACCCATTCCTTTAACTTTGCAACCGAAAGGGTTAATATGGATGGATTGCTTTTACGGGGGAATAAATTTTTAGCCAATTGCTGTGTAATGGTACTTCCTCCTCCTTTACCCGGATTTCCGGTGGCAACACCATAGGCCACCCTGAACAATGCTTTGAGGTCGATTCCCGAATGATCGGCAAAACGTATGTCTTCAGCAGCAATTAATGCACTTACCAGATTGGGCGACAATTCAGAATAATCAACGTTTGAGCGGTTCTCAATATAATAGTTACCCAATAATTTCCCATCGGCAGAATATACCTCTGATGCCAAACTGCTATTTGGATTTTCAAGTTCCTCAAAGCTTGGCATGGGCCCAAACCATTCGTTTGAAATTCCTATAAAAATTAAAACAGCAGTCAGAACCATCACTGAATAAATAATCCAGAACTTAATGAGATAATTCAATGCCATTTTCCTTCTTTTTCCTTTTCCTGATGCTTTTTCCATTTAGCTAATATTTTATCTTAGTTTGCCGACAGTTTATTTATTTGAATTCCAACATCTTCAACCCCGGAGAGAACATCCTGACGCATTGCCTGCACAAAACTTATCTTATATAATCCATTTCGCGGAAACTGTAAATTTTGCCTGATCAAAATATTGTTTTCCTTAATTTCTCCCAATCCATTCCCGAACCATCTTCCCCGGACATCCGCCAAAAGACATTCAATGGTATCATTACTTATCTGCCCATTGGGAAATTCTGTAGCAACAAAAAAATAGAGGTTTCGGTATGGATAATTTATGCTGTGCCTGATATTAATATGGAAATCGTAAACCGCCAGCGAATCGGTAATTTCAAAGTCAAATATTATGGTGTCGTTTTTATCCCAATTACCGGAAATATCTTTGTTTTCACTTATCACGAGGTCTGAATTACATGACAGTAAGGGCATCAAACCGATTAACAACATGATTAAATTTTTAATTTTCATGATAAGATCATTTTCTCTTAAATGATTTTTTCCGTCTTTTATTGTTTGATTTCTGCTTTTTATCAAATCTGTTCAGATCATCAGCCTCAAGATTGTTCCCATATCCATTGACCTGTTCTTCTACGACGGTGAAATCTTCGAGTTTCTGGGCTAACTTATTGCCCTGGTTTAATTTTATAATTTGCTTTACTTTATCAAGTGACAGCGCGATAAAATTATTGGGGTTATCCGTATAGGAATACCATAACTTCTTGTTAAAGATATCTGTTTTTTGATGTATTGCATCTCCTTTCTCGGTTTTTAATACGATTTCCTGATCCGGAAATTCTTTAAGGGCTTCCACATAATTATCGTATTCATAGTTCAGGCAACATTTAAGTTTGGAACATTGCCCGGCAAGTTTTTGCGGGTTTAACGACAATTGTTGGGCTTTTGCTGAACTGGTAGTTACGGATTTAAAATTGGTCATCCAGGTTGCACAACAAAGCTCTCTTCCGCACGAACCCAATCCTCCCAACCTGGCAGCCTCCTGGCGAACGCCAATTTGCTTCATTTCGATCCTGATTTTAAAGGCTTCAGCGAGTTGCTTAATTAACACGCGGAAATCGACCCTTTCTTCGGCGGTATAATAAAAAACAGCTTTCGTGCTATCCCCTTGATATTCTACATCATTAACTTTCATTTCGAGCTTAAGATCTCCGGCTATTTTTCGGGTTTTAAGCATGGTTTCGGTTTCTTTTGAAACAGCTTGTACCCATTTTTCAATATCGTAAGATCTGGCCCTGCGGTATAATTTTTTAATTTCCTGAGAATTTGGATCGATCTTTTTTCTCTTCATCTGTAAGCGGGCAGTTTCACCGGTCAGGGTAACGATCCCAATATCATGACCTGGCGAGGCTTCAACAGCGACAATATCGCCCACATTTAACTCCAAATTATCGGTTATTCGATAAAAATCTTTTCGGCTGTTTTTAAACCTTACTTCCACACAATCAAAAACAGGCATGGATCCAGGCAAAGTAACATTTTTTAACCAGTCAAATTCATCAAGCTTACAGCATCGGTGCTTAAAAACTTCCTGATTTTCAAGATTACTGTCTGGAGTGCAGCTACAGCCCCGGCTAATGAATAGCTCAGGATCATCCTTAAATTTTATATTTTCATCATTCATTGATTCCACTTGATTTGCAAATTTAATAAATTTGATTTCTTCAGGCCGGTTTAAGTTTCAGAAGCTTAATCGTTTTCAGTGAGATGTCCATTAACAAAATTGAGGGATTTGCATTTCGCTCAATCGCATAATGCGCTTCATTAAATTCTTTGGTAAATGTTTCAATGTTTGCTGCATTAATGAAAGGTGAAAATTTTTGCAACCATTCCAGTTCTTCTTCGTTTGATTTAGCCATTGCCGTCTGCCCATAATTGATTAGCATGCAGTTTCTTGCAATTTGTAATGCATTCGAAAAAAAGTTTTTTTGGCGTTCCCTCCCTATTTTTGCAAATTCACTAACAAAGCCTGAAATTTGCGCAACATCCCCGGTAAAACACATTCTCATCCAGTCCTGAAACTTTGTAAAGTTCCATTTGTTGGAATCAGCATTGCGCATAAGCTCCAGGCTTAAATTATAATTTCCGTCTGCCTGATGAATGTGATTAAGCAATTCATTATCTGTAAGATCACCTTTATGTTTTAAGGCCTGTAATAAAACTAATTCATTTATTTTGGGAACCTTTACAATTTGTGTTCTGGAAAGTATGGTGCTGATCATTTTGCCCTGATTTTCAGAGATTAACAAAAATAAAGTTTTTTCAGGTGGTTCTTCGAGAATTTTCAGGATTTTTGGCGCGGCAGCATGAAATAATTTATCCGCCATCCAGATGACCATTACCTTATATTCTGCCTCATAAGACTTGTACCCCAGCGTTTTAATAATGGAATTACAATCTTCAGCATTGATGATTCCCTGTTTGTTTTCAATGCCGATCTTTTCATACCATTGATTCACACCGATATAAGCTCCATTTTCGAGCAAAACAGAGCGCCATTTTTCAATAAAATCAGCACTTCTGGCTTTCTTAACTTCTTTTGTTGAAGCAACGGGATAAATGAAATGCAGATCGGGATGAATCAGCTTTTCATATTTAATACAGGAGGGGCATACCCCACAAGCATCATCCTCGCTACGGTTTTTGCAATTGATGTACTGGGCATAAGCAATCGCAAGCGGCAACTTACCAACTCCCGGAGGACCGGCAAATAATTGGGCATGACTGATCCGGTTTTCCTTAACGGTCTGGATCAGTTGTTTTTTTATTTGCTCCTGTCCGATGATCTCTTTAAATAACATTTATTCTGATGTTTTGCCTGGCCTCAAAGATAGCCAAAAAATTGTTTTTTTATCATTGTAAACATATTATTCACAATATTCAATCCATCACATTCAACAGTACATGAATGAATGAATTGCGAATAAATTTTTCTATTTTGGGGTTACTTTATTTACTTAAACAGAATTAATATGATACACGATGAAAAGCAAACGAATTATTACCGAGTGGATCATTGTATTCCTTTTTTTAATATTAGTACTTCCCTACCTAAACGTCAAAATAAGCGATAACGGGGAAGAGTTGTACGGATTTCTTAGAATTCAAATTATATTCGTTAATCCCATTGTTTTTATTAGTCTGGTTTTTAGCCAAATTTGGCGAATTAAAAAATCAAATGGGTTTACCGGAAAAGAAATCCTGAAGTCTTTTATCCCATTTGTAAAAACAAAAACTAAAATAAATTAGATAAAAAAAAGAAAAGCCTGCTATTCATATTAATAACAGGCTTTATTATATTTTGCAAATAGTATCTAAGTCAATTTTGCACTTAAGAATTCGCGGTTCATGCGTGCAATATTTTCAACAGAGATCCCTTTGGGGCATTCTGCCTCGCAGGCGTATGTATTGGTACAGTTTCCAAATCCCAGTTCATCCATTTTCGAAACCATGGCTTGAACCCTTTCTTTGGCTTCAACCTTGCCTTGTTCCAATAAAGCATATTGTGAAACTTTCGCCGAAACGAATAGCATGGCCGATGCATTTTTACAAGCGGCAACACAAGCTCCGCAACCAATACAAGAAGCAGAATTCATGGCTTCGTCTGCATTTTCCTTTTTAACCAGGACCGCATTGGCATCCTGGGCTGATCCGGCATTAACAGAAATAAACCCACCGGCAGCCATTATTTTATCAAAGGCATTACGGTCAACAATCAAATCTTTCATCACAGGGAATGCCTTGGCTCTGAATGGTTCAATAACAATGGTGCTCCCATCCTTAAACGATCGCATGTGCAATTCGCAGGTTGTTGTTTTTTCGCCGGGTCCGTGAGGCCTGCCATTAATATATAAACTACAGCAACCGCAAATTCCTTCGCGACAATCGTGTTCAAAAGCAACAGGTTCTTCTCCGCTGGTAATAAGTTTTTCATTCAATGCATCCAGCATTTCGAGGAACGACATCTCGGTCGAAACCTCGTCAAGTTCATAATCTACAAACCCGCCTTTTGCTTTTGCATTTTTTTGTCGCCAGATTTTAAGTTTTACTTTCATATTTTAATGATTTGAAGACTTTAGATGTTAGAAATTAGACCCTGATAAATTCTATTAAAGAATTCAATTTCCATTTGCCAGTGAATATGAGTCTAATCTCTAGCGTCTAATATCTAAATTCTACTTATAACTTCTTTCTTTAACTTCGACGTATTCATAATTCAGAGGCTCTTTATGTAACTTCGGGGCAGCATCATCACCGGCATATTCCCAGGCAGCTACATAAGCATAATTTTTGTCATCGCGTTTGGCTTCACCGGTTTCGGTTTGACTTTCTTCCCTGAAATGCGCTCCGCAGGATTCTTTTCTGTTTAATCCATCCGTAATGATAAGTTTAGCGATTTCAAAGAAATCGGCTACTCTTCCGGCCCTTTCAAGTTCCTGGTTAATTTCTTCTTCGCCTCCCGGAACTTTTAATTTTTTCCAGAATTCTTCTTTCAGTTCTTCAACCAGTTTCAGTCCTTTTTTTAAGCCTTCTTCATTTCTCGACATTCCACTGTAATCCCAAAGAATTTTTCCCAAACGCTTATGGAATGAAGTGGCTGTTTCTGTTCCATTGATCGACAACAGTTTATCAATTTTTTCACGAACAGATTTTTCAGCTTCATCAAATTCGGGTAGTTCAGTTGAAAAGCGTGGCGTTTTGATTTCATCGGACAGATAATTGCTGATGGTATAAGGCAGAATAAATAATCCATCCCCTGCACATTGCATTAACGAACTGGCACCCAAACGGTTTGCTCCGTGATCGGAGAAATTTGATTCGCCAATCGCAAATAAGCCAGGAACCGTGGTCATCAGATCATAATCGACCCAAAGTCCGCCCATGGTATAATGTCCGGCAGGGTAAATTCTCATGGGTTCGTTATACGGATTGATTCCGGTAATTTTTTCATACATTTCGAATAGATTACCATATTTATTCTCAATCGCTGCTTTACCTTGTTTCCCGATTGCATCTTTAAAATCAAGATTAACGGCCAATCCTGTTTCACCCACTCCATAACCTGCATCACAACGTTCTTTGGCGGCCCTCGAAGCTACATCCCTTGGAACCAAATTGCCAAATGCAGGATATCTTCTTTCCAGATAATAATCTCTTTCTTCTTCCGGAATATCATTCGGATGACGCTTATCTCCTTGTTTTAATGGCACCCAAATCCTTCCGTCATTTCTTAACGATTCAGACATCAGCGTAAGCTTGGCCTGATAATCGTTTAATACAGGAATACTGGTCGGGTGAATTTGGATAAAGCTCGGGTTTGCAAAAAATGCGCCTCTTTTAAAAGCACTCCATGCAGCGCTGGCATTGGAATTAACGGCCAGGGTTGATAAATAATATACGGTTCCATAACCTCCGGTCGCCAGCACTACCGCATGGGCCGAATGTCGTTCAATTTCGCCTGTAACCAGATTACGGGCAATCACGCCCCTGGCTTTCCCATCAATGACCACAATGTCAAGGATGTCGCGGCGTGGATACATTGTAACAGTACCGGCTTTTACCTGACGGCTAAGACCTGAATAAGCACCCAGTAAGCATTGTTGTCCTGTTTGGCCTTTTGCATAAAATGTTCTTGAAACCTGAACTCCTCCAAATGAACGGTTATCCAATGTTCCACCATATTCGCTTGCAAAAGGTACGCCCTGGGCAGTTAACTGATCGATGGTTGCATTACTCACCTCTGCTGCACGATAAACATTGGCCTCACGTGCACGGTAATCACCACCCTTTATCATATCATAAAACAGTCGATAATCACTGTCGCCGTCGTTCTTATAATTTTTACTTGCATTAATTCCACCCTGGGCAGCAACTGAGTGAGCCCGTCTTGGCGAATCCTGAAAGCAAAAAGCTTTAACATTATATCCCATTTCTCCTAAACTGGAAGCTGCACCGGCACCAGCCAGTCCTGTTCCAACCATGATTACATCAAGTTTTTTACGGTTGGCGGGATTCACTAATTTGGCGGTGGCTTTGTATTTTGTCCATTTTTCTGCCAACGGCCCTTCAGGTATTCTTGCATTAAGTTTTGTCATTGTTTTGATCTTTATATGCTAGTCAAAAAATATATCTTAACCTACGAACATAAAATATAATGGTATGATAATATATCCCAGCGGAATAACCACTGAATATATCTTACCAAAGATTTTAATGGCCGGAGTGTATTTTTTATGATTGAGTCCAAGTGTTTGAAATGCAGACTGAAATGCATGGTTCAAGTGTATTCCGAGGAAAATGAATGCCACTATGTATAAAATTGAATATACCATTTCTGTGGAAAACATATAAACTGCCAGTTCATAAAAATATTCTTCCTGTGGAAATGGAATGTTTGCTGCTTCAGGAGCCGCTACCAAACCCAATTTTATAAAATAAAAATTATAAAAGTGGAGAATCAGGAATAAGAAGATCATTAAACCGGTATAAATGATATACCTCGACATAAATGATGTCGTTGACTTACTACTCACTTTATACCTTTGCCCCCGTGCGGCCCAATTCTGGAGTTGCAATATAATTCCGATACAAATATGGATCAGGAAAGCAGCCATTAACACAATTTCGAATACTTTGACGATCCAGTTTGTACCCATGAAATGTGCGGCAGCAGCGAACATTTCCTGATGTCCTTCGGTAATTGGCAATAAAAATAAATTAATTCCCAAATGAACCAGTAAGAAAATCACCAGAAAAAGGCCCGCAATGGCTGTAGTAACTTTCTTTGTAATTGATGAAAAAGTTTTTTGATTACTCATAATAATTTTCATTTAACAGAAAAAATTCAATGTTTTTTGTTCAAAAAGTCAGGTTTGATCTCTTTGATAGATTTTAAGCTGGCTTTTAAGGAAGCAAATTTCTATTTTTGTTGATTAAAATTCGATGAACAAATTTAATTTTTAATTTCGATTAACGATAATTTGACTGCATATTTTTATCGGTTATAAATAAACAAAGTCTATATGAGATATTCGCCGATTAAATCAAAATTCTTTATTGAAAACAGGAAGCATTTTGCAAATAACCTAAAGCCAAAGTCTGTGGCTATTTTTAATGCCAACGACGAATTTAACCGTAATGGCGATCAATTTTATACTTATCGGCAAAACTCCGATTTTTTCTATCTGAGTGGTATTGAGCAGGAACAAAGCTTACTGCTTATTGCTCCTCAGCATCCTGACCCCAAATTGAGAGAGGTGTTATTTTTACTCGAAACAAATGATCAGCTTGAAACATGGTTCGGGCATAAACTAAGACCCGATGAGGCCCGGAAAATTTCAGGCATTCAGAATGTAATGCCCATGAGTAGAATGGAATTGGTTTTAAATGATATCGTTCTTGCATCAGAAACCATCTATTTTAATTTTAACGAATATCCGAAATTTTCCACCGAAGTTGTATCCCGGGACCATCGCTTTGCAGAAAAAATTAAATCTAAATACGCTGCCCATAATTTTGCGCGTTCAGCCCCCATATTGGCTGAATTAAGGACCATCAAATCAGAAACAGAAATTGAATTGATACAAAAAGCCGCGGATATTACTGAAAAGGCATTTCGACGCATTCTAAAAAAAGTTAGACCGGGTATTAAAGAGTACGAAGTTCAGGCCGAAATCGAACATGAATTTACAATCAACGGAGCCAACGGAAATGCATATCCGCCTATTATTGCCAGTGGAAAGAATGCCTGTATTTTACATTATCCTGAGAATGACAAAATTTGTCAGGATGGAGACTTGCTCCTCATGGATTTTGGAGCAGAATATGCCAATTATGCGGCTGATATGACACGAACAATCCCTGTAAACGGCAGGTTTACTCCGAGGCAACGTGAGGTATATGAAGCAGTTCTGAGGGTTCAAAAAGAAGCCATAAAAATGCTGGTTATTGGGAATACCGTCGACAAACTGAATGAAGCCGTAAACGAGCTCATGAAAAATGAACTAGTGAACTTAGGCCTGTTAACAAAAGCAGAATATGCTGATCCTGTCAAATCGAAAAAGATATTGTTCAAATATTATATGCATGGAACTTCACATTTTTTAGGATTGGATGTTCATGATGTAGGTTCAAAATATGAAGAAATGAAAGCAGGAATGGTATTTACCTGCGAACCAGCTTTATACCTTAAAGAAGAAGGTTTCGGAATCCGGCTGGAAAATGATATTCTGGTTACTAAAAACGGTCCGGTAGATTTGATGAAAAACATTCCGATAGAACCGGATGAAATAGAAGCTTTGATGAATCAAGACAAATAACAAAAAACAAGCACCAAATGATAAATAAATTCCAAAAATCAATTTTCAAATCTCAAAAATGGTTTCTTTTAAACATTGGGACTTGAGATTTATTTGTTATTTGTAATTTGAAGCTTGAAATTTAATAGAGACATAAAACAATCATTAAAAATCTAAAATAACACAATATGTTTAAAAAAGAAGTTTATATCGACCGCCGAAATCGATTGAGAAAAGAAATGA
>CAYNTB010000002.1:0-209 GCA_964399905.1 uncultured Bacteroidales bacterium
GGTCCAAGGCTTGCCCTAGGGTTAATACCATGATTGTTCAGGAAGGGGAGCGGAAATTACCTAAACATATAGTTAATTCCGTAAAAGTAAAAAAAGTAACCTGGTTAAAAATTTTTTATCTTCAGAGCTTATGCAAAAAGTTATATTATCCGGTCAGATTGAGCTTCCGCCGAAGGCGGATAAATGTCGAAATCTTATATCGCTGAAAA
>CAYNTB010000002.1:285-4275 GCA_964399905.1 uncultured Bacteroidales bacterium
ACAAAACATCTCGACAAAGCTCGATGTGACAAATTCTGAATAAGATGACTTTTTGAACAGCCACTGTATAGCTTTAACTGATCAATCCCCAGTCGGGTTTGTTTTTAAAAAGTTTAATTATTTGCTTTTTAAGGATTGCGTTTTTTGGGAGTTGCAAGCGTGGGTCCTCGTTTAAAATATCCCTGGCAAGGTTGCGGGCATATTTCAATATTTTTTCATCTTTTATTAAATCGGCTATTCTTAAATCCAGCACCCCACTTTGTTGTGTGCCCTGCAAATCGCCCGGGCCGCGGAGCTTAAGGTCGGCTTCCGCGATTTCAAAACCATCGTTGGTTCCCACCATAATTTCCATGCGCTTTTTGCCTTCGGTTGTTAATTTATAACCCGACATCAGAATACAATACGATTGGTCGGCACCGCGCCCAACCCGGCCCCTTAACTGGTGCAATTGCGATAATCCGAAACGTTCGGCATTTTCAATCACCATCACCGTAGCATTCGGAATATCGATGCCTACCTCAATCACTGTGGTTGAAACCATGATCTGGGTTTCACCTTTAATAAAGCGTTGCATTTCGTATTCTTTATCTGCAGCTTTCATTTTACCATGTACAATGCTGATGGCATATTCGGGCAGCGGAAAATCGCGGCTGATACTTTCGTAACCATCCATCAAATCTTTTAAATCGAGTTTTTCCGATTCGTTGATCAGGGGATAAACGATATACACCTGCCTGCCCAGCTTGATTTGTTTTTTCAGGAATCCAAACAGTTTGAGCCGTCCCGAATCGTACATGTGCGTTGTTTTGATGGGGATTCGTCCAGGTGGCATTTCGTCAATGACCGAAAAATCCAGATCGCCATAAAAGGTCATGGCCAACGTACGCGGAATGGGAGTGGCCGTCATTACCAGGATGTGAGGGGGGATGTTGTTTTTTCGCCAAAGCCGTGCTCGTTGTTCCACCCCAAAGCGGTGTCGGTCGTCAATGATTACCAGCCCCAGATTTTTAAACTGAACGGCATCTTCGATCAGTGCATGGGTTCCTATTAAAATTTGTAGTTCACCGCTTTCCAATTGTTCGTGAATTGTTTTGCGTTCGGCTGCTTTTGTAGATCCGGTCAGTAGCATCAAATTTACATTCAGGCCTTTTAAAAATTCATGAATGCTTTTAAAATGCTGATTGGCAAGAATTTCGGTGGGTGCCATCAGGCAGGCCTGAAAGCCGTTATCCAGCGCAATCAGCATCGACATGAGTGCCACCAGTGTTTTTCCGCTGCCGACATCACCCTGCAATAAGCGATTCATTTGCTTGCCGGCCCCTAAATCGGTACGAATTTCTTTAATCACCCTTTTTTGTGCATTGGTTAATTCGAAGGGCAGATTGTTCGCATAAAACGCATTCAGAAAATCCCCGACTTTTGAAAAAACATGTCCCTGCGATTTTTCAATGCGGTTTATCTTATGTCGCAAAAGTTTAAGCTGGATATAAAATAATTCTTCAAATTTTAAACGGTTTTGTGCCTTTGCAAGTAATTGTGGATTTTTCGGGAAATGGATGTTAATAAGTGCCTGTTCCTTAGAGATCAATTTTAAACCATCCATAATTTCTTTCGATAAGGATTCGCTGAGAACCCCTTCGGAACGTAGGATTAAATTTTTTGTGAGTTTGCCGATGGCTTTATTGCCCAGGCCTTTGGCTTTAAGTTTTTCAGTGGAATTATAAAAAGGCTGCAAACTTTCGCCCAAACTTTCTTCTTCTTTATCTGTTGCTTCAATTTCGGGATGGGCAATATTGTATTTATTGTTGAATAGGGTAGGTTTTCCAAAAACGACGTATTCGGTATTTTCCTTTAATGATTCTTTGATCCACTTAATACTCCTGAACCAAACCAATTCGATGGATCCTGTTTCATCGGAAAAAATGGCAGTTAATCGTCTGGCGCGATTCTCGCCAATTTGTTTGATATTTGAGATTTTCCCTTTTAATTGAATATAGGCACTGCTGCCAGAAATGTCGCTTACTTTATAAATTTTGCTTTTATCAATATACCTGAACGGAAAATAATGAATGAGATCATCGAAGGTGCTGATAGAAAGTTCCTGTTTAAGGGTTTGTGCCCTTTTGGGACCGACTCCTTTCAGGTATTCAATGGGTGTATCGAGGAAACTCTGCGACATTCAGCTTATACTTTGACTGACAAAAGTATAAAAATAGCATAAAAAAACTCCCCGTTACAGGGAGTTTGAATTTTTCTTTAGAATTCCCAAAGTTCATGTTCGAAGCTCAGGAGTTCATTTTTGATCCGTTCGGCTTCGAAGAGTGCATCAATTCCTTCGGCATATTCAGAAATTCGCCGGTCGAATACATTTGATTCTTTATAGATATAACTTGAGAACATCCGTTTCCAGAATATTTCGTCATAGGTTCGGCGTTCGGCATCATTAAAACGATTGTACATTTGGGCCTTGGCCAAAATATTTCGTGCCTCGGGGAAATAAATCCAGAACAGGGGCTGAGGCACTTCTTCGCCGTCGCGGTCCTGCATCATAACCGGACAAAGACCAATAATACGAACCATCATTTGCGATCGTTGTTTGTCGAAATACCAGTCTTCTTTCACCCTTAATTGCATAACCCTGGTTGGGTCGAAGGCAGTGTAAATAACGGTATCATATTCGTCGTAAGGCGGATAGGGGCGGGAAAGCACGCGGTGAACCGAATCGGTTTGGCGGGCAATTACTTCATTGTAAGTAATGGGTGCCAGGAATTCGTCGGTTGCAGAAATATCGTAAGCCGTGATTTCGCCTTCTTTCAGTCCATCAATAATAATTTGGAAAAAGCTTCTCCAGCCACCATGTGGTTCAACCGGAAAATAAAATGGCTGGTTCATTTTTTCGCGAAAATCGATGGTGCGCCAAATCCTTTTTTGCCACATAATATCCGCTCTTCTGATTGGGGGCAGGGGCGTAGGCTTCATGTCAATAATGCCTCTGTTTTCATACAGTCCGTCAACAGGGGTCTCGTTAATGACCTGTGCCTGAATTTCTGCACTTAATGATAGTATTAATCCTAAAATAATGAATGAAATGAGATTTTTCATATCCTATTTAATTGTTAGATTGATCGAGTTTAAAGTTCGTGTTGTTCCATCCTCTCCGGTAACCTGAATATTTTCAAAGAAAAACTTTTGCCCCCTTCTCGAATTCTGAATAAGGTCAATCATTTCCTGAGAAAATCTGTTTCCACGGGTGGTTTTAGGAATCCAGTCGCCATTGAGAATTGTTCCCATCGTAAAAGAATTTACAATAAAATTGAGGTCAAATTCAAAATCGCCCATTGATGGGATAATGGCACCAGCGGCAAGTAAAGTGTTTTTGTCAATGGAGCCTTCCATCATTCTTGCAACCTGTGCCACAGGATCAGGAACCCTTTTTACCCTGAATTCGCGGCTGCCCATATTAATCCTTGTGCCGTTATAATCGGCCGTTGCACTGATGACGGTGTTGGTAATTCCACTTTCAAGTTTAACGATCCAATCAGGGCCGTTCAGGTCTTTGCGAAGTGTCCCGTTGGTAATGCTTGGACGGATCAATTCATCAGCCATTCCCGGCACAGAAATTGAGACCGGGTTGTCAACACCGATATAAAAAACATTCATTTTGGTTGCGGCAACTGTTAGCGAAGGTGGTGCAACAATATATTCGCTGCTAAACGGATAATCGACCTGTTGCCCTTCGGGGTTGCGCACCCGAATAAGGCCCGCATATTTTTGCAAACCTTCTGTGCTGGTCTGGAAATTTAATTTTACCACCCCGTCTTTTCCTTCGATAGGTGTGGCCCGATTGATATTATTATCGTTAATTTCATCCACACCCTGCAAGATGGCATAATTATTGAACACTCCCCCGCAGGAGGCGCAGTCGCCAATGGCGATTACCCATTTTGGGGAAGGCATTTGATCATAGAGCCTGCGGACAACGGGCGCCAT
>CAYNTB010000002.1:4285-13693 GCA_964399905.1 uncultured Bacteroidales bacterium
GTGCTGGCCTGGAAATTTAGTTTTACTACCCCTTCTTTTCCTTCAATGGGTGTGGCGCGGTTGATATTATTATCATTGATTTCATCCACCCCCTGTAATACATATACTTCAGGGTCCTGCTTGGTATCATATGCTGCCACAAAAACTTCAGCTTCGTATTGCTGTCCTTTAAGGATATAAGAATTGTTGGAAATTACTTTGGCTGTGATATCGTCAAATTTAAAATCCTGCGCCGTTACCGATGAAAAAAGATAACTGATGACATCAAATTCTGCATTACGCACCTCACTTTTTAATTTGTTAAGGATGGTTACATCTGCGGCTAAAATGGTATAGTAAAAATTGTGTTGCTCCCAGGTTTGACGTAATCCATCAACATCGTAATAGGGCCCTTTTGTTATAAGTCCAATCCGCTCACTGTCTTCGGGTTCGTTCATTAATTGTAACATTTCTTCCCTGAATCGGTTAATTTTTCTTTTGAGTTCGCCTGAAGTGCCTGTCGAGCCATCCGTAGATCTGCCGAAAAAGAAACGGGTCGGTTCGGTATAACTGTCTTTCGATTTAATTTCATTCAGGGGTGTATTCATTGCTTCTTCAACCGTTTTTATTTTATTTTCAGATTGAATGATCAATGCATATTTAACGCTGTCAATAAATTTAATCAGCTCCTGGCTGGATTCCTTTGCTGCCTGTGCATTTAAGAAAAAAGGTTCAATTTTATTCGGGCTCAGTTTGTATTGTTTGTTAAATTCGGCATAAACATCATCGATCTTACTGGAAAAATTCTCGATGGTAGTTTCCATACTTTCATTCACCACAATAAAGGCATCCAGCATTTGTTTGGAAACATTCAATGCCAGCAATGCTGTAAGTACCAAATACATCATTGCAATCATTTTCTGCCTCGGGGTTTCCTTATATGCTGCCATACTTAGTTTTTGATAATTTGTAAAATCAAATCAATTATTTATTTGGGTGCATTCATATTCATGGCCGAAAGCATTCCGCCATATACATTGTTCAAAGCGGCCATTTTTTGGTTGAGATCATCCATATTTTTCTTATAGGCAATCATCTTATCAGCTGATTCACTCAAATTGATTAAGAACTGATTCATGGTTTCATGCAATTTTGCCGATGACTCTACCTGCTGGTTAGAGCTTTGCAATTGCATCTCATATAATTGATTTAATGAGGACATGGTTTCTGATATCTTTTTTAGTTGTTCGTTATACATAGAACCTTCTACATCAGAAAAGTCGAGGGCCTCGGTAGATTTTGATATAATATCAGACGATTTTTTATAGTTTTCAGCAAGTCCTTTGGCCGAATCATTGGCATCTTTAACAGTTTCCGAAAATTCCTTTACAGCCGAAACGTCAGTTTTTAAAGTTTCAGATGCATGATTGTATGATTTGGTCAATTCTGAAACCTGATAAGAAGCCTGTTTGAGGTTGCTTGAAAATTCATCACTAACATGAACATCCTTGTTCAGTGAATCGGCGGTTTTTTTGTAAGTATCCGACAAATCGTTAATGGAAGAGGTTGCCATGCGCACCCGGTCAACATATTCGTTGGTGGCGAGTGAAGCATTGGTCAGATCTTTCATTTTTGAGGTGTTTTCACTAAGGTTTCTCAAGCCACCGGCCAAACTTTCGATTAACTGGGCATCTACATTTGCTTCTTTAAGCAGATTGTCGAGTTGTTTGGTATAATTTTCTTTTTTTGTTCTTTTTCCAATGCCATCCCCAATGTAAAAAGGTTCAAGTTCGGGGTAAACCATGCTCCAGTCTGGCTCAACATGTGGAGGTTCAAAAGCAGAGAAAAAGAAAATAATTGCTTCTGTTCCAAGACCCACCAACAACATTTCATCTGCATAAGCATAGTGGTTTATTTTAAAAAGTGCACCTAAAATAACAACGGAAGCACCCCATCCATAAAGGCGGGCGAGGAATTTTTTATAATATCTCCCTCGGACGAAAATAAATCCTTTGGTTCTTAAGTTTTTAATTGAACTTGCCATTTCTATCTGTATTTGTTGAGTTATTAATTGTAAACATTTGATGATTTAGAAGGATTGTCTCCCCTGTTCCGTCCGAGATATGGCTGAATACATCTGAATCCAATATAAGATTTGGCGGTATCCTGATATTCGTAGGTACGGGTAGTAACCCTTAAATAATAAGCAATGTCTTTCCATGATCCGCCCCTGATCACTTTTCTTTTCATGGCAGGCGGGTCTTCAGGGTTTGCGTTGTAGGTGTAATTAGGGTTCATGTCCCAACTAAAATTATATGAGGCAGGATCGAATGCACTGTTGGTCCATTCGGCCACATTGCCGGCCATATCATAAAGTCCCCAGTCGTTTGGTGGGTAATGGCCCACAATTAAGGTCCGCAGTCCGCCGTCGTCGATATAATTTCCACGTATTGGTTTGAAATTTGCCAGGAAACATCCTTTTTCATTTCGCGTATAGGGACCTCCCCATGGATAGGGTGAGAGTGCATTGCCCCCGCGGGCAGCCCATTCCCATTCGGCTTCGGTTGGTAAACGAAATTCAACACCGGCATTGTGGTTTCTTTTGCCTCCCTGGTTGTTGTAAAGTTCTGTTCTCCAAACACAAAATGCTTTGGCCTGGCTCCAGTTTACACCAACCACCGGATAATGATCGTAGGCAGGATGCCAGAAATACCTTTCAGTAAGTGGATCGTTGAACGAATAAGTATAATCATGTATCCACGCTAAAGTGTCGGGATAAACGTTGATGGATTCCCTTTTTACGTAAACGGATCTGTCGCGGAGCCCTTGTGGACGGTTGGCGAGTCCGGCATCCAGATAATTACCGGGCACACTGAAATCTTTTTTTGCAGCAGCTTGCAGGTCGATCCAGTAATATTCATAATTCAGTTTACGGCTGTCAATTTGTTTTTTTCTGAAATAGCGTTCATGCTCGGGCAGGTATATTTCCTCCAGGGCATCGCGTACATCCTGATCACTGCTATACCAATCAATATCATTGTCCCAGTTCAAATAAGGTGGGTCAAAAACTTCACCGGTTTCCGGGTCTTCTTCTATCAGATATTCTTCGGGCCTGATATCTCCCAGTATTCTTCGTGCAATTGAATCGCGCACCCAATGAACAAATTGCCGGTATTCATTATTTGTGATTTCCGTTTCATCCATAAAAAATGAAGAAATTGAAATCGTTTTGGGTTCATTCACCAATCCATAGGTAATGTCCTCATCACCGGCACCAATGGTATAACTTCCCTGTGGGACGAATATCATACCGTAAGGATCAGGTTGATAATAAATACCTGATTTTCTTTTAACGCCAACCAATTCTCCATTCCCTTTGTTGCTACAACTCCCCAGAACAATGAGTGCCGCTATAAAAAGAAGTAATTTTTTCATATCTAATCTTTAGTATTTGCTCTAAAACGAAAAATCCATCATAATATTTTATACAGGACCAATAACTGCCTGTAAATTACATAAATTACTTATAAAAACCTTGTGTTCCGATAAGAATATTTCTTTTTGTCGAAATCTATCGCGAAACAATAACTAATCATAATTTCATGACTTCCTGCCGGATTTATCGACGACAAAGGTAAGTCATAAGCGTATCCAATTTTAAAATTTTTACTCTGAACCCCCAATAAAAATGCAATTGCATCAGCTGTTTGCATATTGTAGGTAACGCCTCCCCAGAATTTATTATTGTATTGGAGGATGCTGCTCAATGATATTTGGGTTGATGCAAGGTTTGACTTAAGCAGCAATGAAGGAGAAAATCGCAGCCCGGGATGGTTTGGTAATTCAAATGAATATCCACCCGACAAATAAAAGGTTCGGTCCAAAACAGGTTGTCCACTGCTTCCTTCGGTAAATGTTGCCCCTTTGGTTTTTAGCAAGTTACTGACTGAAAGCCCCATATAATATTGATCGGTAACTTCATAAAAAAGACCGAGGCCCACATCTGCCATAAGACTGCTGCTTTTGTCGCCAACGCCTGTAAAAACAGGGTCGTTGCCATCGATGGCAATAAAATTACTAAAATCGATATTTCTGTTTATGAGTGATAACTGGCTCCCGATTCCCAGAATACCTTTTGAAAGTTCAATTTTATATGCATATGACAGGTTTACAGATACATCTTTAAAAAACCCAAGTTTATCTTCGGCCATATTGATTCCTAATCCGCCATTTAGTATGGATGAAGGAACACTTACTGCAATCAAATAAGTAGTTGGGGCAATCCGGTTGCCTTCCTGGTCGCTTAATCCTGCCCATTGCTGACGCGTAATTGCTGTTGCGAAAATTGATTCGTTAATAGCAGCGTAGCCCGGATTAACGAAGATGTTTGAAAACATATTCTGACTGAGCATTGATGCCTGCTGACTCCTGGCCTGATCAAAAAGGAGCATCATTAATATTATTAAAACGAGTCGGCCGGTTCTTTGCATCTAAGAATTTAAAAATTTTGTTTGGCGAAAATAATAATTATTCTAAAAGCGAAAAAATCTAATATTTGAATTATTTAAACGCAGATGTGTTTGTAAAAGTTTTGGCTCCGGTTATTATTTTAAGTTTTTGTTGCAAATATGGCCGGATGATGTTACATCTGCACGTAACAATCTTTAATTAGCGTTTCAGCTTAACGTAACTTTTTCAAAAAAAGTATAGGAAAATATTATTTAATGAACCGTGCCCAAGTAATCAATGCCCTGAAAATTATTTTAGAATTTCAATGAAACATGCTATCAAAATCAGGAGGGACATATTTATTCAAAATTTAACATTTTGATCTTTTCAGCATCTTAAAAAAAAGTACCTTTGCCGCCATTTTTTCAATCGAAAAATTCAATATAATGTCATTTGTTTTAAAGGAAAAATTATTTTCCAAAAAGTGGTTAATTAATTACAGCCTGATCATTATCGGATCATTTATACTTGCGGCTGGTTTTGTGCTTTTTATAACGCCATACAAATTTGTTCCGGGCGGTGTTTATGGTATTGCAATCGTTTTGCATTATTTATTTGATACACCGGTTGGTTTGGTTGCGCTGGCTTTTGATATTCCGCTGACAATTATCGGGATTAAGGTTTTGGGACCAAGGTTTGGTGTAAAAACAGTGCTGGGCTTCGTTCTGACAGCTTTCTTTGTTGACGGACTTACATATTTGTATGGTTATGAACCATTGGTTGAGGGCGATCCGCTTCTTTCATCTATTTTTGGGGGCGTCATTATCGGATTTGGGCTGGGATTGATTTTTAAAGCCAAAGCTACCTCCGGCGGTTCTGATATAGTCGCGATGATCGTGAGTAAATACACCAGGCTCCCTCTCGGGCAATTAATGATTGTTGTGGATTCAATCATTGTCCTGATCGGTCTTATTATTTTCAAAGACTGGAAAATACCTTTATACTCGCTCATAGTTATTTTTGTAACCGGAAAGGTAATTGATGTGGTATTGCAAGGGATCAGTTATGATAAGACTTTGTTTATTATTTCGGATAAATATGAACTGATCCGGGATAAAATCATTAATGACCTGAACAGGGGCGGGACCTATATCAGGGGTGAAGGAATGTATAACCACCAGGAGAGAACCGTGATTTATACCGTGGTTACCCGTCGTGAATTGGCATTGTTGCAGGATTTTGTGCACCAGGTTGATCCGGAGGCATTCCTGACAGTGATCAATGCGAATGAAATACTTGGAAAAGGGTTTAAATCGTTGGGAGAAGTTCAGGGCTAAAACATAATTTGCAGCATTTATTGATTGGAAATATGTATTTAGTTTTATTTTAGAATGATCCGATAGATAAGCTAAAAACTGAAAATTGAGTAATATTGCATTCTGAATCCATTGTTTAGGCCACTCAAAAACGATAGCTATGAATAAATTTTTGTTCAGAACCATTTCAGCCTTCTTTTCAGTGCTGTTTTTAATAACAGTGACTTCCTGTAGTAATCTCAATTCCTCGGATGATCGGCAATTAATCATTTTTCATGCAGGTAGCCTGTCCGTGCCAATACAAGAAATGATCGCTGCATTTAATGTGGAAAATCCCGAAATAAAAATATTAACAGAGGCGGCAGGTAGCCGCGATTGTGCACGAAAAATAACCGACCTTGGCAAAGAATGCGATATTTTGGCGTCTGCCGATTATATGGTGATTGATCAGCTATTGATCCCGGATCATGCAAACTGGAACATTAAATTTGCCAGTAATGAAATGGTCATCGCATTTCGGAAAAGTACAAATGAAAAATTTAAAATTGATTCTTCCAACTGGATGAATATTCTTTTGGATGATGATGTCAGGTATGGAAGGTCTGAGCCCAATGCTGATCCCTGCGGATATCGTACCGTATTGGTTTCAAAATTGGCTGAAAAATATTACAATATTCCTGGTTTTGCTGATAAATTACTTGAGAAAGATCAAAAATATATCCGACCCAAAGAAACTGATTTGATTGCATTGATCGAAACACGTACGATTGATTATTTCTTTATCTACCGTTCGGTTGCCGAACAACATCAGCTTGATTATATCATACTTCCTGATGAAATTAACTTGAAATCAGACCGCTACACTGAAGAATATGCATCGGTTACGGTTGAACTTACAGGAAAAGAACCCGGAAGTTTCATCACACAAAAAGGTGAGCCAATGGTTTATGGACTTACAATTCCATTTAATGCGCCCCATAAAAATACGGCCTTAAAATTTGTTGATTTCATGCTTTCGGACAAAGGGAAGGAAATTATGGAACAAAACGGACAACCATCAATAGTTCCGGCTTACACTGATTCATATGAACATCTGCCTGAATCGCTAAAAAAATACGCACTCAAAAATTAAATACTCACTTACTTTAGAAACTGTTTTTTATGAAAAGAAAATTTTTAATAATTATTTTGATGTTATTTGGAATATACACCTATGGACAATTTAGTATGGAGGGTGAACTTCGCCCCCGAATGGAATTCCGGGATGGTTATAAAACCATAAAACCAGCAGGTGCAGAGTCAGTTTTGATTTTTTCTCAAAGAAGCAGATTGGGGATCAGTTATGCTTCGAACTTATACACCACGCATATTTCAATACAGGATGTTCGTGTTTGGGGAGAAGAGCCACTTAACTCAAATCAAATAAATATTGCGTTGCACGAAGCCTGGGTTGAATTTAATGCAAGTACGGATTTCAAAATTAAAATTGGTCGGCAGGTATTGAAATATGATAATGAACGACTCATTGCATCAACAAACTGGAATCAAATCGGAGCAAAACACGATGCCATTAAGTTTTCTTACAAGGCAAAAGGATGGGAAGTAGATTTTATAGGTGCAGTTAACCAATCAGGAAACTCATTGTTTAAATCACCCTATCTGATTTTTGATCAATTATACAAGAATTTAGGTGTCGCCTGGATTAAGAAAGATTGGCATAACTTTTCGATTGCAAATCTTAGTATCGTTGAAGGGCTTAGGGAGGATGCAAATAATACAACGATCCATCATCGCTTTACTTCCGGAATTGTTACCATTGGCAATATCAAAAATACACATATTGAGGGTCGGTTATTCTACCAGGGAGGAAGAACAAATAATGGAATAGCGGTAAGTGCGCACTGGATCAATTTGGAATTGAATCAAAAATTGAATGAGTTCAACTCAATTACTGGAGGTGTGGATGCTTATTCGGGAAATGAATCACCCGATACAAATTATGGCGATGATCATGCTTTCGATATTTTGTACGGAGGCAAGCATAAATTAAATGGTTTGATGGATTACTTTACCGGCCCCAAATCTACAAAAGGTATGGGTTTAACAGATTTGTATGTGAAGTATAATACCAGACTTGGCCATAAAATGTTGTTGGGGTTGGATTATCATTACTTTAAAACTCAAGGCGATTTCATGATCGACAATGTAGCTTACAAAAGTTATTTAGGTTCTGAAATTGACATAAGTTGTTCTATAAAAATATCATCGGAAATTAATATTACAAATATTTTTGGCCTAATGATGCCATCAAAATCAATGGCTGTAATTAGAGAAGGGAATACTTCTAACACCGATACCGGATTTTATTTTACAACAATGCTTACCTTTAAGCCTGTATTTTTTAAAGATTAAAATGTGATTCGAACAGATTCATTTGCATTGGTTTTAAGTGCATTGGGGGCCATCATCCTCCTTTTTATAATTGCACCTTTGGCAGGTCTTGTTTTTGACACCCCTCTTTCAGATTTGTTTGAAACAGCCAGAGACAAAGAGGTAGCCGATAGCATCTGGATTACGCTGGGGACTTCATTTGGCGCTGCATTCGTATGCGCTTTTTTTGCCATCCCATTGGCTTTTGTGCTTGCAAGGAAATCATTTCCGGGTAAAAGATTAATTCAGGGCATCATAGATTTGCCCATTGTAATACCGCATACCGCTGCCGGAATTGCTGTGTTGGGGTTCATTTCCAGAAACTCTGTGTTCGGACAGTTTGCTTCAGGTCTGGGTTTGGATTTTGTAGGTCATCCGGTTGGGATTTCATTTGCCATGGCTTTTGTCAGCATTCCTTTCCTGATTAATGCTGCCAGGGATGGATTTAGTTCAATTCCGCTAAGACTTGAACAAGCGGCCAAAAATCTGGGGGCATCGTCTTTCCGTGTGTTTTTTACCATCTCCATTCCCCTGGCTTGGCGACATATCATCTCAGGTTTTATAATGATGTTTGCCAGGGGTTTAAGTGAATTTGGGGCGGTGGTAATAGTGGCCTATCATCCAATGATTACCCCTGTGCTGATCTATGAGAGATTTACCTCTTTCGGCTTAAAATATGCAAGGCCGGTTGCAATATTGTTTATCCTGGTATCCCTTGTTTTTTTTGTCGGACTCAGGTTGCTGGTAAAAAGTAATAAGACAAAACGTAAAAAAATTTCTATATAAAACCACAATCTGCTTAAATGCTTCAACTTAAAAACATATCCCTTAAACTGCCCGAATTTTCTTTAGATGATATAAATCTGAAAATAAATGAAGGGGAGTATTATGTCATATTGGGTTTGTCGGGAGCCGGGAAATCACTCTTGCTCGAAAGCATTGCAGGAATGCAGCAACCAGAAAAAGGAAAGATCATTCTTGATGGAATTGATATTACCAATGTGAAAATCCAGCACAGAAATGTTGGTTATGTTTTTCAGGATCACGCGGTATTTCCGCATATGAATGTATATCATAATATTGCATATTCGTTAAAGGGTAAATATAAAAAAAGTGATATTCATTCAAAGGTGCTTGAAGCCGCAGCTATTGTGAGTATTAAGCATCTGCTCGACAGGAAACCCAATACATTGTCGGGTGGAGAATTACAGAGGGTCGCATTGGCCCGTACGCT
>CAYNTB010000002.1:13716-17179 GCA_964399905.1 uncultured Bacteroidales bacterium
GTGATCCGAAATGTATTTTGCTCGACGAGCCTTTTGCTTCATTGGATGTGCAGCTCCGCGACGATTTGCGAGCACTCTTAAGGAAGCTACACCGATCAGGAAGGACCATTGTTCATGTTACCCATGATTTTGAAGAAGCCATTTCGCTGGCCCAAAAAATAGCAGTTTTTCATAATGGCCGGATCATTCAGCAGGGCAACCCCTTTGAGGTTTTTGCAAATCCGGTTTCAGAATTTGTGGCCCGGTTCAGGGGCATCAGAAATTTTTTCAAGACCAGAATGACCGGGACCGATAAAGTATTGTATGAAGATAAGGTGGAAATTGAAATACCGCCACAGCAAAGGATATCAAACGGATTCGTAATGCTAAATAGCAGGGATATCCGGATTTCAAAAACCAAGCCTGCCGATCGAAGCATAAATTTGTTTTATGGACAGATCACCGATATCATTCCAAATTTTAAAGGGATCGAAATCAGTATTGAGTCGGAGCTAAAACTAACCTCATTTGTTCCCCATTCGGAACTACAGCACACCCAATTCCGCATTGGAGACCAGGTTTGGGCTGCATTTAATCCGGAAAATATTACCTTTCTGGCTACCTGAAAAGTTTAATAATATCGTTGCCATTTGCAAAGATGAGCAATCCGAATAAAATGATCATACCCACCACCTGTGCGTATTCCATAAATTTATCGCTGGGTTTACGTCTGGCAATAATTTCATAGAGCAAAAACATCACATGTCCACCATCCAGTGCGGGGATGGGCAGTACATTTAAAATGGCCAGCATAATTGACAGGAATGCTGTTAGCCGCCAAAAATTTTCCCAATCCCAGGTACTTGGGAAAATGCTTCCGATGGTGATAAAACCTCCCACAGATTCATAAGCTTTAACTTCGGGCGAAAACAACAATTTTAATTGTTTCAGATAGTCGCCAATTCCTTTATAGGCTTTTTCGAAGCCGGCCGGTATGGCACTAATCAGGTTGTATTTTTTTTCCGCAAAGGTAAAATAATTGGTAATTGACTTTGAGGCAATTCCAATTGCTCCTTCCTCCGGAACATCAATATTTAAATCAATCGTGTCTGTTCCCCGAAGAACTTTAACGGTCACGTTTTGATTCTTGAAATTTTGCAGATAACTACTAAATTGATCGTAATAAGGGAGGTAGCGATCGTTTAATCCGATAATTTTATCGTCAACCATCATTCCTCCTTTTTTTGCGGGGCTTTTATCATTTATTTTCCCAACTTCAAAAGGAAAGCGAATAAACAAAAAATCAGGGGATTTTTGTTTGACCAATTTTCCGATAAATCCGGGGGGGATTTGAATATCCATTTTTTCTCCGTCACGTTCAATTTGAACCGTTTGAGCTTCATCCAGAATTAAGGTAATGGGAATTCTGAAGAAATCTTCGACCGGTTCATGATCGATTGCAAGAAATTTATCTCCGTCTTTAAGCCCCATTTCCAATGCCATTGAGTCGCAAACAACGCCATATTTATTGGCTTCGGTGGTGGGCAGATATTCTTCGCCCCAATATGCCAGCATCACAACATATATCGCAACTGCAAGCAAAATATTAACGCTTACGCCACCCAGCATAATGATCAATCGTTGCCAGGCTGGTTTCGACCTGAATTCATAGGGTTGGGGAGGCAATTTCATTTGTTCTTTATCCATCGATTCATCAATCATTCCGGATATTTTAACATAGCCGCCAAGTGGCAGCCATCCCATCCCATACTCTGTTTCACCCTTTTTAAATTTAAAAATCGAAAACCAGGGGTTAAAGAACAGGTAAAATTTTTCTACACGTGTTTTGAATATTTTAGCAGAAATAAAATGCCCGAATTCGTGGAAAATTACCAGAATTGACAAGCTCAATAATAATTGCAATATTTTAATCAGGACGTCCATTAATTGTTTTTTTAAATTCTTTTAATAAGCTCCATTGTTGATTCTCTGGCAGCTTTGTCGCTAAAAGCCAAATCGTCGTATGATGGATTTTTTATAAAATTTGCATTTTGCATGCACTTTTCAATGATTTCAGGCATTTTAAAAAACCCAATCCGATCTTTCAAAAATGAAGATACCAAAACTTCATTTGAGGCATTCAGAACACACGGAATATTCCCTCCCATTTTCATGGCTTCAAATGCGAGTGCAAGATTACGAAAAATTTTTAAATCAGGCTTTTGAAATGTAAGCTCCGGATAATTTGCAAAATTTAACCTGGGGAAGTTTGAAGGCAGCCTGTGTGGGTAAGTCAGGGCATATTGAATGGGAAGTTTCATATCGGGCAATCCCATTTGAGCCTTGATTGATCCATCTGCAAACTGAACCATCGAATGTATAATAGATTGAGGATGAACAACTACATCGATCTGGTCAGGTTCAAGATCAAATAACCATTTGGCCTCAATAACCTCCAGTCCTTTATTCATAAGTGTAGCCGAATCAATGGTAATTTTGCAACCCATTTCCCAGTTTGGATGAGCAAGTGCCTGTTCCTTTTTAACATTTTTTAGGAATTCCAGATCTTTATTTAAAAAGGGTCCGCCTGAAGCAGTTAAGTAAATTTTTTCGATGGGATTATTAAATTCTCCTGCCAGGCATTGGAATATTGCCGAGTGTTCAGAATCAACCGGAATAATCTGCGAACGTGAATTTTTTAAAAGATCCTTAATAAGGGCTCCACCAACTACAAGGGTTTCTTTATTGGCAAGGGCAATTTGCTTATGAGCCCGAACGGCATTGATGGTTGGTTTTAAACCAGCATAACCCACCAGCGCAATAATAACCAAATCAATGGTCTCCATTTCAACAATTTGTGCCAGTGCATCTTCTCCCGCATATACTTTTATAAACAAGGGGTCGAGTGCATCAAAAACCTGCTGATCTAAGTTTTTGTTTGAAATTACAACTGCATTCGGACGGTATTTAATGGCTTGCTGGATGAGTAATTTGGCATTATTTTGTGCAGTAAGCACTTCGAGTACAAAGTGTTCCGGATGATTTTCAATTACATCGAGTGATTGTGTACCTATTGAACCGGTTGATCCTAAAACAGCAATTCTCTTCTTCATGAATTATTCCTTAAAGGTCATATAGTCGAGCGGATTCACTGCAGAACCATTGTGCCAGAGTTCAAAATGCAAATGGGGCCCGGTGCTTAATTCGCCCGATTCGCCAATAATTGCGATGGGATCACCTGCTTTTACAAAACTCCCGACTTTTTTTAGCAAAGCAGAATTGTGTTTATAAAACGAAATATAATTACGTGGGTGTTGAATGGCGATCACATAACCTGTTTCAACGGTCCAGTTTGAAAGGATCACCGTTCCGTCAAGTGCTGCTTTTACCGTTTCATTTTCGTTTGAAACTACATCGACGCCAAAATGATTTTCGGCAAGTGAAAAAAATGTAGTTACGATCCCCCTGACCGGTGAAAAGAAAG
>CAYNTB010000002.1:17189-21629 GCA_964399905.1 uncultured Bacteroidales bacterium
ATTACATGTAGTATTTTCATTATACGAATTTTCGCTTTCATCAAAATAAAGACTAAAACGGTTTTGGCTCTCATATTCCTTGCGCAATATCGAATCTTCTATCGATCTTGACAGGGTTATCGAATCGTAATTAATATTTGAATAATTACTAGTATCGATATAAACGGAATCCATAATCGGATTTCCTTCAATAATATTTTTTAAATTCTTAAAGTACAGGTCTTTTTGCGCAAAAACAATTTCAAGCGAATCTGATTTGTTTTGCAAATCGTATACCCGCTGATAGAGCTCAATATCAGTATATCCAGGGATATATTCTCGTAAAGGTGTAAAAGCAATGAGTAAAGTGGTTAAAACAATAAGTAAGATAGTGGTTGAGCCAATTACGATAAAAACATTAAGCCTGGTTAATCTAAGCGAAAGACGTTCTTCGAAAGTAATGTCGTTCATGATAACCAGCCGGTATTTATCCCTCAGGCGATAATACCATTTATCTTTTTTCTTTTCTTCTTTAAATTGGGCCATGAAAAAACATTGATGAAAACCTCCCAAAGATACAAAATGTATTTATCCTTGTGTTTAAATGATAGTGACTAATTGGAAAAAATAAAATATTTTTGTCAATTCGGAGTTATTAACAAAAACACCATATTTTGAACTTTTCAGGCTTTCATAAATTTTGCTTATTATGTCTTGGGCTGGTCATGATGGGCCTGCTTAATGCCTGTTCTGTAAAAAAGAACACATTGGGCAACCGGATATATCATAATTTATCGGCTCACTACAACGGCTACTGGAATGGAAAGGAAAGTTATAATGAAGGATTAAAGGTTCTGAATTCCTCTCTGAAAGATAACTATGCCCAAATTTTGCCGGTATTTAATTATGGGACATTACAGGATGCCCAGTCGATTTCATCCTACATGGAAAGAGCGATACAAAAGGCAGGGGTGGTTATTCAGAAGCATTCGATGCGATTTCAGCGAAAAGAATATAACCGTTGGGTTGATGATGCATATCTTCTGATTGGCAAATCGTACTTTTACAGTGGAGAATTTATAAGCGCCCGACGTACCTTCGAATTCATGATGAATGAATTTAAAGCCTCCCCATCTGCTTACGAAGCAATGTTATGGCTGATCAGAACATATAACAGAAGCGGTCAGTTTGAAAAATCGGAACCATTGTTGAAACAATTTCAGGATTTAGTTGATTACGAAAATGTACCATTGGGTTTACAAAGGGAATTCCCAATGCTGTATTCAGATTACTTTATTCGACAGGGGAAATTGGCTCAATCAGCCGATTACCTAATCCGTGCAATTGAAATTAATAATAACAAACAATTTGTAACGCGATTGAAATTTATCCTTGCGCAGGTGTATCAAAATGAAAATAAATTTGATGAGGCTTCTGAATTATTTACAGAAATCATTCACCGGAACCCTGATTATGAGATGGCATTTAACGCGAAAATTAACAGGGCAAAAAGTTATAATAGCGGATCGGGGAATTATGAAGAAATTATGCGATCGCTCGAGGATTTATTGTCAGATCAGAAAAACCTGGAATATCGCGATCAGATTTATTATGTAATGGCCGAGATAGAATTGAAACAAGGCAATACGGAAATGGGCGTCAGGTACCTAAAAAACTCCGTTGCTGTCAGCGACCAGAATAATTTTCATAAAGTTGCATCATGCATTACATTGGCAGATTTGTTGTTCCATCAAAAATATTATGCCGATGCAAGCTTATATTATGATACAGCTTTACAAGTGCTTCCTTCATCTGATCCTGATTATGGGGCATTATACACCCGAACAAATGTTTTGGTAAAGTTGGTTGGCTATATGGAACAAATTCAATTGCAGGATTCTTTGCAAGCCCTGGCACTCTTGCCTGAAACTGAAAGAATTGCCATTGTGGATCAGATTGTTATAAATGAAAAGGAGAGGGAACAGGAAATTTTGAGGGAACAAAGTCAGCGATCACAAAATCCAGGTGTCATCAGGCAGCAAAATACATATATGCAATCGAATCAGGCAAGTGGTTCCTGGTATTTTTATAATCCCTCCACATTGAGTTTTGGATATAATGAGTTTGTCGCCAAATGGGGAAGAAGGCCATTGGAGGACAACTGGCGGCTGAGTCAAAAACAAGCTGTTGCTATCGAATATAGTCAGGAAGTTGCAATTTCTGGAGAGGAGCCTGGAATCAGAAACGAAGCGCAGGATTCTGAAAATAGCGTAAAAGACAGGAATTACTATTTAAAAGACATTCCGATTAATCGCGAACAATTGGCAGCTTCAAACAGGATGATTATTGAAGCACTGTATCAGTCGGGCATTTTATTTAAAGAAAGTTTAGATGATAAGCAACTGGCCATCAATCAATTCGAGAGATTGGTTGACAGATTTCCGGATAATGAATATTTACTTCAGTCCTATTATAATTTGTATCGACTCTATGCGCATAGCAATAACGAAAAAGCTGAAGATTACAAACAAAGACTGCTTCAACAATTTCCAAATTCTGATTATGCAAAAGTTTTGTTAAACCCGATGTATTTTAAAGAAATGTCCACACAAAATTCGGAGATTGAAAATCTGTATCTGGACACCTATGAAGCCTACCAAAATGAACAATATTTTGTATGTATCAGGTTAAGTGAGCAGGCCATCGATCAATTTACCGACTCCATACTGATCCCCAAATTCGAATATTTACGTGCACTTTCGTTGGGTCGTATGGATTCTCCGGAGAATTTTATCTTCAATTTACAACAGATCATACAAAAATATCCGCATAGCGAAGTAATCACTTTAGCTGAAAAACAGATTCATTTCCTCCAATCATCGAATACGCTGGCCGATACGGAAACATCGAAGACCTTGGAAGGGATGGCACCTGATTTTGGAAAATATCAATATAATCCGGATACATCTCACTTATATATTTTGATTATTAATTCTGAACGTGTAAATTTGGATGCTGTTAAACTGCGATTATCAGATTTTAATATTAAAAGCTCGTCTTCAAACCTTCTTAACATTACAAGTTTTGATGTTGGCAACTCGGGTAGCTGGTTAGCAGTGATGGGCTTCGAAAACAAGCTTCAGGCCGCAGATTATCTGCTTGAAATGACACTAGATGAATATGTGCTGAAGATGCTAAATCCTGAAGAGTATGAGCAATTTGTAATTGGGGTGGATAATTATTCGATTTTACTTCAGGATCAGGATGTTGAAGCCTATATCAAGTTTTATTATAAATATTATCAAACAACAAAATAAGCATGGCAAAAAATGGATATATTGATTCTCCATCCAGAAATGCGATCGGTAACGGAACGATTATCAAAGGCGATATCGAATCGAACGGGGATTTCCGAATTGATGGAGAATTGACAGGTACAATCCGAACAAAAGGCAAAGTTGTGATCGGATCGACCGGAAAAGTTGATGGAGAGATTATTTGTCAGAATGCTGATGTTGAGGGTATTGCAAATGCCAATATGACGGTTGCCGAATTACTTACTTTGAAAGCAACGGCAAAACTAAACGGAGATGTGTCAACAAGTAAACTTGCCATAGAACCGGGAGCCCAGTTTTTGGGTTCGTGTAAAATGGGGACGAGTATCAAAAGCGGCATGAAATATCCTGTCAATGAAGGCAAATAAAAATGATATCAACAAAAATTTAAAGCTCTATTCAAAGTACTCAAGCATCGCATTTCAAATGTTATTTATAATCCTAATAGGTGTTTTCGGAGGAACGAAATTAGATGCGTGGATTAACCTGGGATTTCCTGTTTTTACAATTTTTTTATCACTTGCATCAGTCATTATTGCCATTTATATTGTTACAAAAGATTTGATCCGTAAGGATAAATCATCTTAAACTTTAATCTAAATTTTATGCGAACTCCATTTATCAAATTCGTCAAAAAGTTAGCAATATATACATTGATCATTGTTTTATTAGCCTACCTGGTAAGTTTATTTATCCCGGCAAAATATTTAAGTCCTGCCATGCCTTATCTGCTTGTCTTTTTCTTTCTGGTAGCAGCTTTTACATATCATCTGGCTTTAAATGCCATGAATAAAAAAACCTCAAGATATGCTAATTTTTTTATGATCTCTGTATTCGCCAAACTGCTGCTTTATATTGCGGTAATTTTAATTTATGCTTTTGCCAATACGGCTGATATCGTCGGGTTTATATTTATCTTTTTTATTTACTATCTTCTTTTCACTGTTTTTGAGACCATGGAAGTGATTAAAGTTCAAAAATCCCCAAAATAAGTGAAACCCGATATTTGGATAAAAAGAGGAATCATTTCCGTACTGTTCATTCTGCCACTCCTAATAAATGCCCAGGATGGTATAAATGAATTTTCGGGTGACTCAAAATTAAACCCGGAATATATCAAGGATTA
>CAYNTB010000003.1:0-4474 GCA_964399905.1 uncultured Bacteroidales bacterium
GTAAAGCTGCACTTAAAGATGCAGGCCTTCAGCCATCCGATATTAATGAAGTATTGCTGGTTGGTGGATCAACCCGAATTCCTGCCATTCAGGAAGTTGTGAAGAGTTTCTTCGGAAGAGAGCCTTCAAAAGGTGTTAACCCTGATGAGGTTGTGGCCGTTGGTGCTGCCATTCAAGGTGGTGTTTTAACAGGAGAAGTAAAAGATGTTTTATTATTGGATGTAACTCCTTTATCGTTGGGAATAGAAACCCTGGGAGGTGTCATGACTAAATTAATTGAGTCGAACACAACCATTCCGACTAAAAAATCAGAAACCTTCTCAACAGCTGCTGATAATCAAACAACAGTTGAAATACATGTATTGCAGGGTGAGCGTCCGATGGCCAACCAAAACAAGAGCATCGGCCGGTTTCATCTGGATGGAATTCCACCAGCTCCGAGAGGCATTCCTCAGGTTGAGGTTACCTTCGATATCGATTCAAATGGAATTTTGAATGTAGCAGCCAAAGATAAAGCTACCGGGAAATCACAAAACATCCGCATAGAGGCATCGTCCGGATTATCTGATGCAGAAATTCAACGAATGAAAGATGAAGCTTCAGCCAATGCAGATCAGGACAAAAAACAAAAGGAAGAAATCGACAAACTGAATAGTGCTGATGCATTAGTCTTTCAAACTGAAAAACAACTGAAAGAATATGGCGATAAACTGCCTGCGGACAAGAAAGGACAAATTGAAAGTGCTGTTGCCGAACTCAAAAAGGCGCATCAGAGCAAAAATATTGCTTCTATCGACAGTGCCATGGAAAAGTTAAATTCAATTTGGCAATCGGCCAGTGAGGAAATGTATAAAAACACCCAGGGAGATCCTGCCGCAGGAGCAAAACCAGGGCCTGATGCTGGTGCCGGTAAACAGAGCGGTCCATCAAATGATGACGAAGTAACAGATGTTGATTTTGAAGAGGTTGATGATAAAAAGTAAGATAAAATCAATAATATGAATGAAGCCTGAAGAAAATTCGGCCTTTTTTTATTTTATACTTTCACAAGATCTTTTGGAACCATCTCAAGATTGCTCCCACACAAAGTCCTCATTATACCAGATTTTTGTGCAAACAATCGTATTGCTGTTTCTGATAAAGCCACACTTGAGTGTATCCGTATCATGTGAATTCCAATAAAGAATCGTAACAGGCAGTTCTTCAGATAATTCATAGTTTGGATATAACTGCAACCTGAAACGTCCCTGTGAATAATTGACATAAAAATTTCGCGGAGCCTCCATTCGTGGATTGTAGATTTCGACCGGCTCATTATTTATTAAATAATAAATACGGATACTGTCTTTATTATAAAAAGTGTATGATTCCGGGTTGAATAAATCTTCTCCACTTTCATCAGTAAGCAAAATTTCAATTTTAATGTCTTTTATAAAAGAATAGTTACTCGTCTTTTTGCATGAACCCATAAAAAGCAAAAGCATTGCCAGATAGATGACAGGATGCTTTTTAATAAAAAATAGAAGCTTCATATATATGGTCAAAAATATTTTAAAAAATTTAGTCAAAGATAAGATATAAATCAATTTTAATGATATCAGAAAAAATGCTGTCCAATGGTGCTTAAAACAAAAGTTTTAAAATGAAAACAATGATATTTCTATCAATTTTAAAATATGAGCCGGGGGTACGAATTTTATTCACATGTTTTTGTAAATTTAAATTTTTAACACAAAAAATGATCGCTATGAAAAATCGCATTCTTTTTATTTTCGTTTTAATAAGCCTTCTGCCATTTATTTTACAGGCTCAGACCCAGAAAAAAATGACCCTGGTTGACCGGCTCGAAATTCCTGAATTGGGCGATGCCCAAATTTCACCGGATGGGAATCAATTAATTTATGTGCTTTCGGAGGCGGATTGGGAAGCCAATAAACAAATCGGGCACATTTGGCGCATGAATGTGGACGGGAGCGAAAAGCTTAAATTAAGCAATGGCGAAAATGGAGATTCTTCCCCTTTATGGTTGCCCGATGGTAAAAATATTGTTTTTTTGAGTGAACGGGGCGACAATCAATCTTCACAAATTTATATCATCAGTAATTTGGGTGGTGAAGCAAACCAGCTTAGCCATCACGAAACCGGGGTTTCGTCGATTTCTTTATCACCCGATGGCAAATACATTTATTTTTTGGCCAATGATCCCGAACCAAAAGAAGTGAAGGAAAAGAAAAAACTGAAAGATGATGTTATAAATTTCGACGTTGAAGCCCAACAAAGGCATTTATGGAAGATCAATTTGTCAGATCTGAAGGAAACCAAAGTCACCGATGGAGATTTTTCGGTCATGTCTTATAAACTAAGCAGAGATGGAAACTTGCTAGCTTATTTAAAATCCAAATCAACTTTAATGGACGATAATAACCTGAGAGAAGTCTGGGTGATGGATTTAACCACAAAAATTGAAAACCAAATAACACATAATGAAGTTGCCGAATCAAATGTTGAAATATCTCCGGACAATAAAAAAATATTATTTATTATCGATGCCAACGAAAAATTCGAGACCTATTATAATGATAATTTGTTTATTTCTTCAATCGATGGGAAAAATACAGAAATGATCATGGCTGAACTGCCTTATACAATAATACAAGCAACGTGGTCAGCTGATGGAAGTGAGATCTATTTCACAGCAAATATGGGTGTTCACACTGAATTATTTCGTTACAATTTAAGATATAAAGAAGAGAAAAATTTATCTAGAGGGAAAAATCATACTGTAAGATCATGGGAGTATCATCCTAAACTTGACTTACATTTATTACAAATTGCAACACCGGTTTCTCTGGGTGATATCTGGAGCTTAAGTACAGATAGTAAGGCAATTCATCAGAATCAAATAACACATATTTACGATTATCTGGAGTCAACCTTCTATTTGCCAAAGCAGGAAGTTATTCATTGGAAAGGTGAAGATGGGGTTGAAGTTGAAGGATTATTGACCTATCCGATCAATTACGAAAAAGGATTAAAATATGGATTAATTGTTAAAACCCATGGTGGCCCCATGAGTTCGGATCAATATGGGATGGGAGGCTGGAGTGCCTACTATCCAACTGCTACAGCCATGGGATATGCCATTTTTACACCCAATTACCGGGGAAGTACCGGTTATGGGGATGAATTTTTAAGAGATATGGTGGGAAGTTATTTTAACCAATCCCACCTGGATGTAATGACCGGGGTTGATTATTTGATTGACCAGGGAATCGTGGATGAAAATAAAATGGTAAAAGTTGGTTGGAGCGCAGGCGGTCACATGACCAATAAAATAATCACATTTACGGATCGCTTTAAAGCGGCTTCCTCGGGTGCAGGTGCGGTTAACTGGATTTCGATGTACGGACAAAGTGATACCCGTATTTACCGGACCCCCTGGTTTGGCGGAACACCCTGGCAAAAGGATGCCCCGATTGATGTTTACTGGAACAGCTCTCCTTTAAAGGATATCTGGAAAGTAAAAACACCCACCATCATTTTTGTCGGACAAAATGATGTGCGGGTTCCTCCACCCCAATCCATCGAATTATTCAGGGCATTAAAATCAAACGGGGTGCCAACAAATTTATACATTGCTCCCCGCGAACCTCATGGATGGCGAGAATTAAGGCATCGTTTGTTTAAGATGAATGCGGAATTGGAATGGTTCGAGAAGTATGCCATGGGAAGGGATTACATCTGGGAAACTGCTCCTGATAAGTAATTAAAGAAAATGTCTTCTGATTCATTTGCTGACAATCCATGAAAATCCTACTCAATCGATTGAGATTCTTTTTATCTTTATCAATTCTTTAAATCTAAATATTAAATTATGAAAACGACTTTTTGCCTTAAATCTTTTTTAATCACAATGATGGCTATGGGATTGTCATTTCAAATGGCACACGCCCAGTATGTTGATCCGGAGTATAATGAAAGCTGCACCAGCATTATGGTCGGGAAATTGGCCACTACCGATGGTTCGGTGATAACGGCCCATACCTGTGATGCTTATTATCGTACCTGGACCGAAATTGTACCTGCAATGAAATTTGAAGAGGGTGCCAAGCATGATGTTTTTTGGGGAACCATGCATACCCACGATGCCTGGAGCAATGAAAACCTGGAGCTAAAAGGAAGCATTCCGGAAGTAACAGAAACCTATGCTTATTTAAATACGGCTTATCCGAGCTTAAATGAAAAACAGCTGGCTATTGGCGAAACCACTTTTGGAGGCCGGCGCGAACTCAGAAATAAAGACGGACTGTTTTTAATCGAAGAACTGGAACGGATTGCTTTGCAAAGATGCACAACTGCTCGTGATGCCATCAAACTGATCGGGAAACTAATCAAAGAATATGGTTATGGCGATGCCGGCGAATGTATTACCATTGCTGATAAAAAGGAAGTTTGGCAACTTGAGATCTTGGGA
>CAYNTB010000003.1:4484-15039 GCA_964399905.1 uncultured Bacteroidales bacterium
TTCCTGTAGACAAAGATAAAAGAGAACTTGAATAATCTTTTTTTATCTCATTCCTGCAACAGCTACAACTTGAGATCTTGGGAGAGGGCCCTGATAAAATTGGGGGCGTTTGGGCTGCCCAGCGAATTCCGGACGATCATGTTGGGATTTCAGCAAATATCAGCCGGATAGGGGAAATAGATTTAAAAAATCCTGATTATTTTATGGCTTCTGACAATGTTTTTGAAGTGGCAAAAAAATTAAAATACTGGGATGGAAAAGAGACTTTTAAATTCTGGAAAGCTTATTCTGACAGAAAACCTTTTGCCATCAGGGATTATTATGTTTTAAGCACCGTTGCTCCATCCTTGGATTTAAAATATGATGCGGAAGAACTTCCTTTTTCAGTAAAGCCGGATAAAAAATTAAGCATACAGGATGTACTGAAATTGTATCGCGAAACCTATGATGGAACCCGATTTGAAATGAGCAGGAATTTGAAGGTGGCCGGTGAGAGAAGAGATGAGAATGGTGAAACATATACCGACTCTATTGTCAGCCCGGTGGCACACCCCTGGATGGAAGGAGAAAGAAGAAAATTATTGAATACTTTAAAAGAAGATGTACTTGTCAGAGAAAGGCCAATCTCCGTTCAATATTGTGCTTATTCATTTGTGGTGCAACTTCGCGACTGGCTCCCCGATGAAATTGGCGGACGTTTATTATTTGGAATTGATGTGCCCCGACTAAGTCCCCGGATTCCGATTTATGCCGGAATAACCGATGTACCAAAGAGCTTTAAAATCGACAACCAGGATCACTTTAGCCGCGATGCAGCCGGATGGGCATTTCGTCGTGCCAATCGATTGGCAATGGTTAAATGGGCCGAAGGAAGCAAAATCGTAGAACCGGTGGTAGCTCAATTTGAAGAAAAACTTTTTAACGAGAGTGAATTTGTTGAAAACAGAGCAAAAGAATTATACGCACTTGATCAGGAAAATGCCAAAAACGGTAATCCGACCCAATTGTGCAAAGAATTCCTCACAGAATACTCAAATAATTTTGCCAGGGCAACTGTTGCCCGTTGGTGGGAGCTTGGGGATGAAATGTGGGTGAAATTCAGATGGAGTTTCTAACTGTTTCGAACAGAAAAAAAAGGGGTGCTACTGATAAGGCACCCCTTTTTTTATAAAAATTATCAAATATTTATGGCCTTTTTTTCTTTTTTATTTCAAACCATGCCATTAAACCCATTAATAGGCTTATTGAAATAACGGCCCTTAAGGTATAGGTTTTTGCAAGTATTCCTTCTGTTGATATCAAGGCAATGGATGAAACCAAAAGCATTCCTGCCCAGATTCCAAACGATTCTGTATTCTGCTTTGTTTTTAATAACCTTCGTATCGTCGGGAAATAAGCAATTACCAAAATTAACTGAACCAGTAAATTGGTGATCAGATGGTTTTGGGTGATCAGCCAGAAAACAAATATCAATGCAACTGCAATCAGGCAAAAAATATCGAAGCGATTGAATTTTGTGCTGACATCTCCATAAACCCAAATGGCCAATGTGCTTAATCCAACATAAACCAAATCTGTTGTATTGAGAATATTATCGAGAAAGCCATACTTGCCCTCCGATTTAAAAGTAATGAGGCTTAAAGCAACCGCAATTAAGAAAAAAACCCACATCGCCAATGCGGGTTTTGTTTTTTGATTTTTAATCAGCCAGAAATTTCTGATTGTCAGAAGCAGATTAATAATAATCACACTTACGACTGAAAATTCTTTCATTGACGGCCTGACTATTCGAACGAAAGTATTGATTTTTTGATGATCTCAACAGCTTCCATCAATTGCTTTTCATTGATGATCAACGGAGGTGCAAAACGGATGATATGTCCGTGAGTAGGTTTTGCAAGCAAGCCGTTTTCAGCCATTTTCAAACAAACGTCCCAGGCCTCTTTTCCATTCTTTGGCCTGATGATAATGGCATTTAACAAACCTTTTCCACGAACGAGTTCAATCATGTCCGATTTAATTTTTCCCAATTCGGTTCTGAATATTTTACCAAGGCGATCTGCATTTTCAGCGAGTTTTTCATCTTTAACCACTTGTAAAGCTGCTACGGCAACACGGCCTGCAATCGGGTTTCCGCCAAAGGTTGAACCGTGTTCACCCGGTTTGATGCACATCATAATTTCATCATCGCAAAGTACGGCTGAAACCGGGAATACACCACCTGAAAGTGCTTTGCCGAGAATCAATACATCCGGGCGAACACCTTCGTGTTCAACAGCCAGTAATTTTCCGGTACGTGCAATTCCTGTTTGTACTTCATCGGCAATGAAAAGTACATTCTTGGCTTTACACATTTCATATGCTTTTTTAATATATCCATCATCCGGTACATAAACACCTGCTTCACCCTGAATGGGTTCAACTAAAAATCCTGCAACATTTGGATCTTCGAGTGCTTTAGCC
Source organism: uncultured Bacteroidales bacterium (assembly GCA_964399905.1). Taxonomy (GTDB): domain Bacteria; phylum Bacteroidota; class Bacteroidia; order Bacteroidales. The sequence continues at coordinate 6,948 of CAYNTB010000003.1, forward strand.
AATGCATTCAAGTCGTTGTAAGGAATGGTAACAAAACCAGGTGTAAAAGGACCGAAATCTTTTTTTGCATCGGGGTCGGTCGACATGGAAACAATGGTGATTGTGCGTCCGTGGAAATTGTTTTCACAAACAATAATTTTTGCCTGATCGGCAGGGATTCCTTTTTTTAAATAAGCCCATTTACGGCATAATTTCAATGCTGTCTCATCTGCCTCAGCACCGGTATTCATTGGCAATACCTTGTCATACCCAAAATATTCGGTCACATATTTTTCATAGGGACCCAACTGGTCGTTATAAAATGCACGCGAAGTCAAAGTCAGGGTGCGTGCCTGTTCAACCATGGCATCAACAATTTTAGGATGGCAATGGCCTTGATTTACTGCTGAATAAGCTGAAAGAAAATCAAAGTATTTTTTACCTTCCACATCCCAAACAAAGGCGCCCTCACCTTTTGATAATACCACCGGCAATGGATGATAGTTATGAGCCCCATACTTATCTTCCAGTTCCATCGCCAATTTTGAAGTCATTTTTGTCATCTTAAATAATTGATTTATGGTTAAAAAAAATTGATGATGCAAAGGTAGGATTTTTAATTGTTCCACAAATAACAATGGACCATCCTTTTTATTATTTTTGATATGAAAACAAAAATAATTGAATTAAAAATGGCACTGATTTACGAAGAAAAATTACGAAAAGAAACATTAAAAGATGTTGCACAAAAAATGATGGTAGCAGCTCGCACAGCCCCAAAAGGACGCGGAATCGACCATGTTTATGTAGCCCTTGCCGAAACCGATGACATCGAACGGATTGCCAATCGTATGATTGAAATCGACAGGGAAATTAATTATCCGGCATTTAGCCGCGATGCTAAAAATCTACTCCTTGCAGATGCCATGATTATTTTAGGATGCGAAATCAAATCGGTGGGATTGAAAAAGTGCGGGATGTGCGGGTATAAAAATTGTGCCGAAAAAGATAAACATCCGGATCACCCTTGCACATTTAATACGGTTGATTTGGGAATTGCTTTGGGATCTGCGGTTAGCGTAGCCATGGATCACCGGGTTGACAACCGTATTTTTTATACGGCCGGGCAGGCCATTTTGGATTTAAAACTGATGGATGAAAAAGTGAAGGTGGTTTACGCCGTTCCCTTGTCATCAGCTTCGAAAAATATCTTTTTTGATCGGGGATAAATTACATGGGGCGACACCCCAAACTATTGGGTTTTTACGAACTCAACATTTCCAACAAATTTACAGTTGATTATAATAGGTGTTTCTGAAACAGATGAGTTCCCAAATACTCAATTGTATGCCAATAAAATTATTTTTGACATATGATCCTAAGGCACTTAAATCGATATAACTTTGCAGTGTGAAAAAACATTGGGCTAAAATTATATTGGTTAAATTTCTGATTCTGTATGGCATTAGTTTGTACGGAGGTCATGTATTTGTATTAAACGATACTGTATTAAGAAGTCAGCAAACCAACAATACAAGTATAATATCATTTTTACCAAATGAAACTTTCAGTCATTCAATAAAAACTGAAAATTTTCTGGGTGTCAATAATAATTTACCGGTTTCTTTTTCACGAAATCACTTCAATAGTTTCTTGGTCAGGAAGAAAACAGCTGAATGTTTTCAGCTGCATTCATTTTATACATATTTATTTTACGCTGAACACGCAGAGGTTCAGTTTCCTCCTGTTGAACTCATTTATCCATTCCATTATTTTATGTAAGTTTTTTTTGAATTCTTTGTCGACAGTGGCAAGGCAATCTCAAATTAATATTCAATCCGGATTTATAATATGATCCGGAATTTAACTCATATCAAAATTTTTTAAAAAATGGAATCAGGAACAATCATCACAGGAATCATCATTATATCCATATTTATGCTTCCTTTTATATTAGTTAACAAAAACAAATCGAAGGAACGTAAGAAGTTTTTATCTACACTTTTTGATTTGGCTCAAAAAAACAAATCCGTAATTTCAATGCATATTGAATGGAATAATGCAGCCATTGGCATTGATAAGATCACACATCAACTATTTTTCATTCGACAGAATAATGGCGATAAAATTGAAATAAGCATCAGATTATCTGAAATTAAAAAATGCAAACTGATAAATTCAAGTAGAGAGGTGAGCTACAAAGGAGATCATTGCAAAGTGATCGATCGGCTCTCACTGCAATTTACTTTTCAGGACATCAGTAAGCCTCCAGTGCTTCTGGATTTTTATAATGATGAATACGACAATTTAACTCCAAACGGAGAACAAAAAATTACGGAGGACTGGCTACAAATTGTCAGTCAGGAATTATCAGTCATTGCATCTGAAAAACCAAAGCAATTCTTTAAAAAATCGGCTTAGAAACAATGGGGTGATAAACATCACATGATCAAAGCTAAGGTCTGATATGGGATTGTTTATTTTGTGATATTCTTTTTCAGAAGTAAAAGATTGATTTTTAAATCTTCAAATCAGCACATCTGTTAATTAAAGCAAATGTCTGAAAGGCAATAAAATCCATTCGAAAAACTTATTGATTACGGGCCGGTGGAGCCAGCGTTCATAATCAAAAGCATGGGCATTGTTAATGGTTACGCGAATATGGTCTTCAAGCTGTTCAATAATATCTTTTCGCTGGCCAATCAGCACAATTTCGTACATATACCTGAAACTTCGGTAATCGAAATTTGAAGATCCGATCGAATAAACTTCATCGTCAATCAGCATGACTTTGGCATGCAGGTTATGTGGAATATAGAATAAAAAATGGATACCGCTTTTATAGAGCTGCCCCAGGTATTTATTGCGCAATATGTCAACAAGACCCACATCCGAATGCCGGGGGATGATGATAGTTACTTCAACGCCTCTTTTGGCAGCATCCATCAAAGCTTTGCGAAGCTGATAACCGGGCAGGAAATAAGGAGTTTCGATAAGTACCTGGTTGCGGGCTTTTTTAATCAGCTGCACATAACGTTTTTTGATGCGCTGAATGGTAATGGATGGCACATCGCGCAATATTTCGCAGGTTTCATGTCGTACCATTCGCGAATTGTTTTTTTTATCAATCAACAACTTGTGCTTGTTGTAGTTTTCCCAGTCTTCTTCAAATATTTTTTTGAATTTCAGTGCAATATCTGATTTAAGCCGCAAAACAAGTTCGCGCCAGTTGATATTGTATTCGGTGATATTTGTTGAACCGATATAGCTTAATTCATTATCGATGATAAGTAATTTACGATGATTCCGGCGATGTCCCTTGGTGAAAAAATCGAGGTTGAATTTCAATTTTTCGAAATAACGAACCTCACCGCCATTTTCCTGTAATTCTTTAAAAAAGGAATCAGCCAGTGCATTGCCGCCCCATGAGTCGATTAATAATTTTACCTCAACACCCTTCCTTGCTTTTTCGGTTAGTGCGTCCCTGAACTTTATCCCAATGGAATCGTTCCCAACACGGTAAGTCTGGAGGTAAACATATTTTTTAGATCGTTCAATATCCAGCAGCATTGAAGTATAATACTTCATCGGATCGTCAAAAACATGAAAGGGTTCCCTGATTTCTCTCATTTGCTTAAAAAAACTTGATAAAATTGTAAGGTTTATTCATTTACACAAACAACTAAACTGCCGTTTCTGATCTTCATATTTGGCTTTGGTACTTCTCGTATTATTTACCAATAAAAGTAAGCACATTTCCGTATTTGAACAAGTTACGAAAAATTAAAATTACACTTTTCAAATCCTCCAAATTTATATTGTTTGATATACCAGCTATCCTTCTTATCTTTGATTTAAAAACAGGCTATTATGAGCAAATCAATGACCGGATATGGGAAAGCTGAATCCGAACTCGGAAATAAAAAAATTATTGTTGAAATAAAGACCCTGAACAGTAAATTACTTGATTTAAATGTGAGAATGCCTGCGGTATACAGGCCAAAAGAACTTGAGATCAGGAATTTAATGAGCGAAAAGCTGGAGCGTGGCAAAATCGAATTAACGATTAACCTGGAGCAAAATGGCGATGAGGCTTCATTTACAATTAATAAAGATCTGGCAAAAAAATACTATCAGGAAGTAAAAACTTTAGCCGATGAAATTGACCAGGCTGCTTTTTCCAATTATCTGCCCATCATTCTAAAAATGCCCGAAGTGATGAAAGCAGACAAAGAAGACTTAAACGATGAAGAATGGGAAGTATTGGAAAGTGTTTTGAATACAACAATAATGCAGGTTAACGAGTTCAGAAATCAGGAAGGAGCTAATTTGCAGAGAGATATCTCGGCCCGTATTCAGGCGATTCTGGATTTAATGCAATTGGTTGAACCCTACGAATCTGTCAGGATCGAGCAGATCAAATCCAGGATCCAAAAAAATCTGGAAGGTTTGCAATTAGAGGCGAATATTGATCAAAACCGTTTTGAGCAGGAATTGATTTACTATCTCGAAAAGATTGATATTACCGAAGAAAAGGTCAGGCTAAAGCAACATTGCGATTATTTCCTGGAAACCATCGCAGGGGAAGGAAGTTTAGGTAAAAAGCTGGGTTTCATTGCACAGGAGATTGGCCGTGAAATAAATACCCTGGGTTCAAAAGCCAATGAGGTGAACATTCAGAAAATTGTGATCCAAATGAAGGATGAACTGGAAAAAATAAAGGAGCAATTATTTAATATATTGTAGTATGGGCGGAAAACTCTTCATAATTTCTGCACCTTCCGGTGCCGGTAAAACAACCCTGGTTAATAGTTTGCTGGATGCCGGTGACCTGAACCTGGAGTTTTCAATTTCAGCTTGTAGCCGACAAAAAAGACCTTCCGAAATAAATGGAAAAGATTATTACTTTTTAAGTGTTGAAGAGTTTAGGCAAAAAATACAAGCAAATGATTTTCTTGAATGGGAAGAGGTGTACGAGGGTAGTTTTTACGGAACACTACGTTCGGAGGTAGCACGTATCTGGGCAAAAGGCAAGCATGTAATATTTGATGTGGATGTAATTGGAGGGCTGAACATCAAAAAACAATACCCGCATGATGCCCTGGCAATATTTGTAATGCCCCCTTCTTTTGAAATATTAAAAGAGCGGCTTATCGGGCGGTCAACGGAATCGGACGAAGATTTGAAAAAAAGAATTGAAAAGGCAAGAACCGAATTGACATATGCCGATCAGTTTGATGTGCAGGTAGTTAACGAATATAAAGAGGAAGCCTACCTGGAAGCCCGTCGTTTAATTTTAAACTTTTTAGATCAATAATATGATGAAGTCTGTTATTCTGCCCGCTTATAATCCGAATCTGATCAGGGCACTGATAGGTATGAAGGTTGAAGAATTTCCGCTTCCGCTTCCATCGAAAGATGAGGTTGTTATTAAGATCACAGCCGCACCCTGCAATCCTTCAGATATCGCTTTTTTGAGAGGTGGGTACAATATCAAAAAACCAACACCTTGTATCCCGGGATTTGAGGGTACAGGTATCATAAAAGATTTGGGAGCAGGTGTGTCAAAAGATTTACTGAACAAAAAAGTAAGTTGTTTTATTCAGATTGATGAGAGTGGTACCTGGTCGGAATATGCCATTGCCAGCATCAAGGATTGTATTTTGCTCGATGAGGAAATGCCGGATGATCAGGCAGCCTGCTTTGCCGTAAATCCGTTTACAGCTTATGGATTATTTGAAATAGTGAAAAGCAGCGGGGCAAAGGCATTTATTCAAAATGCCGCCAATGGTCAGGTTGGGAAATTTTTACGGATTCTGGCCAAACGCGAAAATATGGCCGTCATTAATATTGTGCGAAAAAAGGAACATTTTAAACAATTAACTGAACAGGGTGAAATTGCGATAGATGGTATGAGTGAAAATTTTACAGACACATTAAAAGAACTCGTAAATAAATATGATGCAAAAATATGCTTTGATGCGGTTGGGGGTGAGCAAACTGGTTTGTTGATTAATGCCATGCCAGCGGATTCGGAATTGGTTCTATATGGCGGGCTCTCGGGACAAGAGATCTCACAAATCGACCCCATGGGAATTATTTTCGATCGGAAAACCATCAGTGGCTTTAATTTAATGGATTGGAAAAGCGAGCTTAAAAAGGGGGAATTTGAAGAGATTTCGGAATATTTACAGGCCATGTTTATCGAAGGGGTATTGAAGACTGAAATTGCCGGATCGTACTGTATTGAAGATTTTTTAAAGGGGATCAGGGAATATATTGGAAATATGAGTGCAGGAAAAATTTTGATAAAACCATAAATTTTGAAAAAAACAGGATTATTCTTCGGGTCATTTAATCCCATCCATATTGGCCATCTCATTATTGCCGAATATATGGTCGAAAATTCCGATTTGGAGGAGGTTTGGTTTGTGGTTTCCCCACAGAATCCGCTTAAAGAAAAGACAACACTGCTCGCTGATCATCATCGTTGGTATATGGTAAACCTATGCATTGAGAATGATCCGAGATTCAGGGCAACCGACATTGAATTTTCCATGCCCAGGCCCTCATATACCATTGATACGCTAACGCGCCTTTCCGAAAAATATCCCGGAAAACAATTCGTACTTATTTCTGGTTCAGATATTTTTAAAGGATTTCATAAATGGAAAAACCACAACGAATTGATCCAGCAGTATCCGTTTTATGTTTATTTGCGGCCAAATAGTGATTTGGGAGAATACAGGCACCATCCACAACTGAAAATTTTTGACGCACCCCAAATCGAGATTTCTTCGAGTTTTATACGTCATTGTATAAAAACGAACAAAGAAGTTCATTATATGCTTCTCCCTCAAATTGATCAATATATTAAGGAAATGCATTTTTATCAAACATAATTTTACAACAAATGAAAGCCCGGACCGATAAAGACTATTCAAACTTAAGACCCTGGCAGCAGCAACTTCACCAGATTATTTTTGGGTATGATACATTCGGGGGCAAGCTTTTTGATGTGCTGCTGCTGATTATCATTTTGTTGAGCGTTTTGGCCGTAATGCTCGAAAGTGTCAGTTCAATTACGGTGCAATACGGTCCCCAGTTAAGGATTATTGAATGGGGTTTTACCATTTTATTTTCCATCGAATATTTGGGTCGCATTGTTTCATCTCCGCTAAAACGAAAATACATCCTTAGTTTTATGGGGATCATCGACCTGCTCGCCATCCTTCCTGCTTTCATCAGTATTTTTGTGGCAGGGGCCCAAACTTTACTGGTTATCAGGCTGGTCAGGCTGATCCGGGTGTTTCGTATTCTAAAACTGAGTCGTTATATGCGGGGTGCCAATATGTTACGCAGGGCCTTATATGAAAGTCGTCATAAAATCATCGTGTTTTTTGGTTCTGTAATCATCATTGTGGTGGTGGTGGGTACATTGATGTATTTAATAGAACACGGACAAAATGGGTTCAGTAGCATCCCGAGAAGTATTTATTGGGCGATTGTCACCATCACCACCGTTGGATATGGAGATATTGCACCTGCTACGGTTCTGGGGCAAACCATTGCCTCATTGCTTATGATTATCGGCTATGCGATCATTGCGGTGCCAACCGGCATCATTACAAGTGAAATGGTGAGTTCGAATAAAAAGTCAACACAAATTAAATGTGATCAATGCGGTGCACTTGAACACTCCAATCATGCTCAATTTTGTAATAAATGTGGAAGTAAATTGCCAAATAATTGATTGTTCGTATCAGTTTATGTAATGATGGACGATAAACCCAAAAAATTTTTAAAATACTGGCATGCAGCAGTGTGGGTGTGTTTTCTTGCGTCTTTCTTTCATGCTTCTTCAGCATATTCACAAACTAACACCGACGACTTTCCAAAGGGGCAGGTCATTGATACGGTTCAATGCATCAAGAACCCGGTTCATCACTACGCCTTGTACTTGCCGGCTGATTACAATGAATTTAAAAAATGGCCGGTTATTTATATTTTAGAGCCAGGGGCAAGGGCACAGATGCCCATTGACAGAATGAAGTCTGCCGCTGAAAAATATGAATACATACTTGCAAGTTCGTATAATTCACACAACGTCCCC
>CAYNTB010000003.1:15049-20994 GCA_964399905.1 uncultured Bacteroidales bacterium
GCGAATATCTTAATGGCTGAAGATATCCAGGCTCGTTTTTCGGTGGATATAAATCGAAGATATACTTGTGGGTTCTCAGGTGGATCGCGCGGAGCCATAGCCATGGCTGTGCATTTTGGAGATATTCAGGGTGTGATAGGATGTGGTGCCGGATTGCCCGACTATTTACCGTATCAACCAACAATGGAATCCAAATTTGATTATTATGGCCTGGTAGGCAATAAGGATTTAAATTATCTGGAAATGTTGGATTTAGACAATTATTTTTCAGAAATCGGGCTTAATTCCCGAATTCATACTTTTAATGCGGGGCATCGCTGGCCTGATACAGCCTTGCTGACTGAAGCGATTGAATGGATGGAATTACGAGCCATGAATAATGGGGTTTTAGAAACAGATTTGCTCTTCATTAACAAGCTTTACAAAAAAGATTTGATGCTTTTAGAACAATTTAAAAAGCAGGAAAAAGTATTGGAATGCAGCAGGTTAGCACTTGATATTATTGCAGATTATTCGGGTTTTTATGATGTTTCGGCCATCAGTGAACAATTAAAAAATCTGGAAGTATCAAAAAGTTTTAAAAAAGCTGAAAAAATATGGACACAGATCAGGAAAGAGGAAGATCAGCGAAGAGAACTCTATCTGATTAAAATTAATCAAATGTTGATTTACGCCAGCTTAACAGACAGCAGTCGACGCTGGTGGAAAAATGAATTTAATGAATTGCATCAGTTGGAGAAGAACAAAAACCTTGACAAAAGCCTGATGGCATCCAGGTTGATCTCCATGTTAAGTGTGTCATTTGCAGAAGGAGGCATGGAAGAGATGAGGCTAAAGCAATATGTGAATTCGGCATTTATGTTTGAATTATTTAGCATGCTATTGCCCGAAAATATTTATGGGTACTATCATCTCGCGGCTGCTCTGTCCTTGATTGGAGAAACTAAGGATGCTTTAAAGGCCCTGGAAAAAGCTATTGAATTGGGGTTTGGGAATTTTAAATTACTGGATGAAAACCCTTCCTTTGAAAATCTAAGAAATGAACAAAAATTTAAGGATCTTTTGAATAAGTTTAAATAGTATCTTTTCAACAAAGTCTTAGATCTGGATTTGTTTGCAATCAATTTTTGGCATCAATCTGTAAATTACATAGGCTATAATGAGTTGTTTATCGAATTTTTTTTATTCCTTTCTCTTTTTTAATAAATTTATCCTTGCTAATCTTAACTAATCCAAATTTTCATGAAAAAATTCTTGATTTTAACAGTGTGTTTTCTAATGTTTTTGCCGGCAATTCAGATTTCCGCAGCAAAAAAGAAAACCAAAGAAGTTACATTATCATTTGATGAAAAACTTTATAATGCGATCGAATGGCGCTCTATCGGGCCATTTCGTGGTGGCCGTTCGGCTGCTGTAACCGGTGTTCCGGGAAAACCAAATTTGTTTTATATGGGATCAACCGGAGGGGGCGTATGGCAAACCACCGATGCAGGTAGTAGCTGGAGCAATATTTCGGATGAATATTTTGGGGGATCTATTGGGGCTGTGGCTGTGAGCGAATGGGACAACAATGTAATATATGTTGGCGGAGGTGAAAAAACAGTCCGTGGAAATGTCTCATCCGGATCGGGTATGTGGAAATCCGTTGATGCAGGAAAGACCTGGGAATCAATTGGCCTGCTCAATTCCAGACATATTTCCAGAATCAGGATTCATCCCAAGAATCCGGACCTTGTTTATGTGGCTGTGATGGGCGACCTGTTCAAATCTTCTGATGAAAGAGGCGTGTTCCGTTCCGATGATGGAGGCAAAACCTGGGATCGTGTTTTATTTGTAAATGAGGATGCCGGAGCTGTTGATCTGGTGATGGATCCCAACAATCCACGAATACTATATGCCGGCACCTGGCGCATACGAAGAACGCCTTTTAGTCTGGAAAGCGGAGGCGAAGGTTCTGCACTTTGGAAAAGCACCGATGGAGGCGATACATGGAAAAATATTTCTACTAACGACGGATTGCCCGAAGGAATATGGGGAATCGTTGGAATCGCGGTATCTCCTGTTAATTCAAATCGAATATGGACCATTATCGAAAATGAAAATGGCGGCGTATTTCGTTCAGATGATGGAGGTGAAAGCTGGAATAAACTAAACACCGACAGGGCTCTGCGCCAGCGGGCATGGTATTATTCGCGTATCTATGCCGATACCAAAGATGTGGATATGGTTTATGTGTTAAATGTAAATTATCATCGGTCGAAGGATGGAGGCAGAACATTCGAGCGTTTTAATGCTCCTCATGGCGATCATCACGATTTGTGGATTGCTCCTGAAGATAATCAACGCATGATTATTGCTGATGACGGAGGCGCACAGATCAGTTTTGATGGCGGGTATAACTGGTCATCACTCATGAATCAGCCAACTGCTCAATTCTACAGAGTTACCACCGATAATCATTTTCCATACCGGATTTATGGTGCCCAACAGGATAATTCAACAGTAAGAATCGCACACCGGACACAGGGCGGTTCCATCGGCGAAGCTGACTGGGAACAAACTGCCGGTGCCGAAAGTGCACACATTACCGTTGATCCAACGGACGACGACATTGTTTACGGTGGAAATTATGGTGGATACATTCAAAGAATGAACCATCGAACCGGTGAAAACAGGGCCATCAATGTTTGGCCCGACAATCCGATGGGACATGGAGTTGAGGATATGAAATACCGTTTCCAATGGAATTTCCCAATTTTCTTCTCCCCGCATAATCCCAAGAAACTATATACTGCCTCAAATCATTTACATGTTTCATACAATGAAGGACAAAGTTGGGAAACCATCAGTCCTGATTTAACAACCAACGATCCTGAAAAAATGAAATCATCAGGAGGGCCGATCACCCAGGACAATACCAGTGTTGAGTATTATTGCACCATTTTTGCAGCCTGCGAATCTCCTTATGAAGAAGGCTTAATCTGGGCCGGTTCAGATGACGGATTGCTTCACCTAACTAAAGATGGTGGTAAAACATGGACGAATGTAACTCCGGAAGGTATGCCAGAATGGATGATGTTTAATAGTATTGATCCCGATCCGTTTGTAAAGGGTGGAGCTTATGTAGCCGGAACCAGATATAAGTTGGGTGATAATACTCCTTATTTATACCGCACCAAAGATTACGGACAAACCTGGGAGTTAATTACTAAGGGGATTGAACCTGATCATTTTACGCGTGTCGTACGCGCAGATCAAAAACGTCCGGGTTTGCTTTATGCAGGAACCGAAAATGGCATGTATATTTCATTTGATGATGGAGCAAGCTGGCAAAGTTTCCAGCTAAATTTACCCATCGTTCCGATTACAGATTTAACCATAAAAGATGATAACTTAATTGCTGCAACCCAGGGCCGTAGCTTTTGGATGATTGATGATTTAACTCCATTGCAGCAACTTAATGAAGAAGTGGCAAACAGTAGCTTTTATTTGTACAAACCAATGCCCAGTTGGAGAATTGGCGGAAGAGGCCGGGGAAGAGCAAGCGTTACCGAAGGTCAAAATCATCCGGGGGGAGTGATGATTCATTTCTATCTAAAAGAAACGGGAGATAATGATAAAGTGAGCCTTGAAATTTTTGAAGAAGATGGAGATTTGATCAGTAAATTCAGTACTGATCCGGATCGAAAAGCAAAAGAAGGAAATTTGGATGTTGAACCGGGAATGAACCGTTTTGTGTGGAATATGATGTATCCGGGAGCTGATAGTTTTGACGGGATGATACTGTGGGCAGCTTCGATGAGCGGGCCCAGGGCATTGCCGGGAACTTATAAAGCCAAACTGAGCGTAAATGGCGAAGTCAGTGAAACGACTTTTGAAATTCTGCAAGATCCAAGAACAGAGGTTTCGATGGCTGATTTGCAGGCACAGTTTGATTTTCTGATCGAAGTAAGGGATAAACTTTCCGAAACCAATAATGCGATTACGGATATCCGTGAGGCCAGAGACCAGATTAATCTGGTAACCGGTAAAATGAAAGGTGACGAGTTTACCGAAATCAATAAAAAAGCAAAGGACATCCTTAAAACGATGAAAGAAGTGGAAGAGGCCCTTTATCAGACCAAAAACAGAAGTGGCCAGGATCCGTTGAATTTCCCGATCAGGTTAAACAATAAACTCGGGCATTTGAATTCATTGACTTCAACCGGTGATTACAAACCAACCGATCAGGCGGTAGCTTTTAAAAAGGAAGTGACTGCTTTAATAGATATCGAATTGGATAAACTGAAAACTGTTTTCGAAACTGAAATCCCTGCATTTAATAAAATGGTGAAGGAAAAAGGGGTGGATGCAGTGATTTTGAAATAAAATTGTCATTTCGAGGGAGCGCAGCGACCGAGAAATCTCCATTTTTGAATGAGATTCCTCCTCACTTTGTTCGTCGGAATGACATAAAGAAATAAGGGAAGGCTTCCCCTTTTTCGGGAAGCCTTCCCTTATTTTTATTGAGCTAGGTCAAAGGAACATTGAGCGTAGTCGAAATGGTCCTTTAATTATTTAGAAGCTGCCATGGCTTCAACTTCAGCCACTGTTTTTGGAATGGGTTTTCCCAACACACGATTACCGGTTTTGGTAACCAACACATCATCTTCAATTCTTATTCCGCCAAAATCTTTATAGGTCTCAACTTTATCGAAATTGATAAATTCGGCATTGGTGCCTTCAGCTTTCCATTTATCGATCAATTCAGGAATAAAATAACAGCCGGGTTCAACAGTTAACACAAAACCGGGTTCTAATTTTTTCCCCAATCTTAAATAAGCAGTTCCAAACTGGCTGCTTCTTTTGGTATGTTCGTCATAGCCAACGTAGTTTTCTCCCAATCCTTCCATGTCGTGCACGTCGAGTCCCATCATATGACCGAGTCCATGGGGCATAAATAGGGCATGGGCTCCGGCTTTTACAGCGGCATCCATATCGCCCTTCATAAAGCCCAATTTCTTCATGCCTTCGGCAATTACCTTACAGGCCAACAAATGAACCTCACGGTATTCGATCCCCGGTTTAATGGCTTCAATGGCTTTAACATTTGCTTCCAATACAATTTCATAAATTTCTTTCTGACGCTGGCTGAATTTTCCCCCAACCGGAGTGGTACGGGTAATATCGCTTGAATAATGCAAAGTGGTTTCTGCTCCGGCATCGGCAATCATCATGCGGCCTTCGGTTAAGGTATTGCCATGATAATGGTTGTGCAGAGTTTGCCCATTGATGGTCAGGATAATCGGGAATGAAACCGGGCCGCCCTGGGCCAGTGAAATACCTTCCATGGTTCCGGCAATTTCGCGTTCAACAACACCCACTTTTGCCATTTTCATGGCTGTGGTGTGCATGTCATAAGCAATGTCAACAGCTTTTTCAATTTCGGCAATTTCGTATTCATCCTTAATTGAACGTAACTTAACTACAGCTTTTACCAATTCCTCAGAAACATAATCTTTAACCCTTGCGGTTAATAAACCAAGCAATTGTTTGATTTGCACCAGTCGGTCGCCACGATAATAGGGCAGAAAATGCACTTTACGACCCTTTCGGATTTGTGCTGCCAAAAATGCAGAAAGTTCGGTATAAGGTGCAGTATTCTCAACTCCGACCAATGCAGCCTGTGATTTTACACTTGGCTGCGGCCCCATCCAGATGATATCTTCAATATCAACATCATTGGCAAAGATATAATCCTTGTTTTCATCAATATCGATGATCCCAACAAAATCAGGAAGATCGAGGCCAAAGAAATATAGAAAATCACTATCCTGACGGAAATGATAAGTATTTGCAGGATAATTGTAGGAGGCTTCCGAATTGCCAAAAATTAGAGCCAGACCTGAGCTCATTTCTTTTCTCAATCGATTTCGGCGGTCGATATAAACTTCTTTTTTAAACAT
>CAYNTB010000004.1:0-17834 GCA_964399905.1 uncultured Bacteroidales bacterium
AAAACTCATTAATAAAACAGCGCACTTTAATCATATCAGGTTTACAAAACCAATGCTGATAAGAATGAATGGGAAAAAGCAGGATTTATTGATTACCGATGAATCAAAATCAACATAGTTCACTTGCTAATTCTATCCTTAAAAAAAAAGGCCGTTAAATCAACGGCCTTTTTTATCATTTGAATTCTTTTTTAAGTTCTTTAACCCATTGTTCGACCATTTTATGGGCACGATTCAACTGATTGTCATAATCAATGGCCAGACCTACAAATTTGTCGTTTTTTAGAGCTTTTGAATGCCGAAACTTATAATCTTTGGTTGGCCATGCACCCACAACATTTGTGTGTTTGGCAATCTGATCATATAATTCGCCCATGCCATTCACAAACGAATCAGCATATACTTCCTGATCGCCCAAACCAAAAAAAGCCACTTTCTTTTTTGACAAATCAATGGTTTTCAAATCGTCAATAAAATCTTCCCAGTCATCCTGCATATCACCCAGCCCCCAGGTAGAGGTACCAAAAATTAAATACGGATACTTTTCAATGTCTTTTTTATCAACTGCATCAATATTGAAAACGTCCGCAATTTCTTCACCAAAATTTTGCTGTATCTTATCAGCGATCACTTCTGTATTTCCTGTGGAGGAACCATAAAATATTCCAATTTTTTTCATTCTTTTAATATTTTAAACATTAATCGGCCAAAGCTTTCGATGAGGTCATCATCCTCTTTTCACAGCACTTTTATTGGGCTTTGGCTTTTATACACCCCAAAATGTATATAACTCAATTTTAGCGGTAAAGATAATAATTATTATCTGGACTTCTTCTAAATAGTAAATATTTTTGATAAATCGATGGGATGAAGCCCAACGCATCGCGAAATTTCGGGATGAAAGCAAATTAAACAAACAGTAACAAACTTACGGCCATTACTGCCATTCCTAAAATAAGTCCGTAAATGGAAAGATGATGTTCGCCAAATTCGCGGGCTGCCGGCAATAATTCATCGATTGAAATAAAAACCATAATCCCGGCTACGGCAGCAAACAATACGCCAAACACCATGGGCCCCATAAAGGGCATCAGAATCAGATATCCAATAAGTGCACCTACAGGTTCTGCCAGCCCCGAAGTAAATGAATACCAAAAGGCCTTCTTTTTATTACCTGTGGCATAGTAAATAGGAACCGAAACTGCAATACCTTCCGGAATATTATGGATCGCAATGGCCACTGCAATGGCAATTCCAAGACTCGGATCTGTTAATGCTGCTGTAAAAGTAGCCAGTCCTTCCGGGAAATTGTGGATGGCAATGGCCAGGGCGGTAAACAAACCCATTCGCATCAATTTGGAATTCTTTTGCGATTTTCCGTTCAATTGAAAATCTTCAACCCGCTTAATTTCATGTGGATTTTCAATGGATGGAATTAGTTTGTCGATAAGTGCAATCAACAATATTCCACCAAAAAATGCAGCAACTGTAACCCAATAACCGCTTCGTTCGCCAAGTTCCAGTACCAACGAAGATTTTGCTTTTGCAAATATCTCTATCATCGAAACATAAATCATAACACCAGCTGAAAACCCAAGTGATATGGACAGGAATTTGGTATTTGTCTGTTTTGTAAAAAAAGCCAGAGAGCTTCCAACGCCCGTAGCTAAACCGGCAAACATTGTCAATCCAAATGCAAAAAGCAGGTTATTTAATTCCATAGCTATTCCATTATTTTACTAACCAAAATTTTTGATCCGATATTATCACTGATCACCATGGTAATTTTATTTCTTTTGATAAGCAATGCCTTGTCCATCTTAAAGATCAACACCAGTTCGATGATATCTCCCACTTTAAATTGATATTCGGTAAAAAAGTCATTCAATTCATGACTTTCAAAATGCAGACGTCCGATTTGATATGTCCCGGGAGAATTTTCACTTAAGGGCGTAAAGATTTGCTCTTCGGGCATCACTCCCTTTTTATCCGGGATGGGGTCTCCGTGTGGATCATATTCGGGAAATCCGAGGTATTCATCGATTTTTCCCAGTAAAAAGTCAGACGTATTACTCTCTATAAATTCAGCTTCCGTATGGATTTCATCAAGATTTAGATCCAAAACTTTATGCAAAAATGTTTCCCAAAGGCGATGCTTCCTCGAGGCTGCCAAAGCGACTTTTCGGCCCTTCGAAGTCAGTGTTAGATTTTTGTGTTTCTGGTAATGAATATATCCCTGATTTGAAAGCTTAATGGCCATATCGGTAATGGCAGCCGGTGATATATGAAGCTTTGTTGCTAATTTCATCCCGGATGCTTTTTGATTTCGTACCTCGAAGGTATAGATCATTCTTAGAAATTTCTCAACAGCGGGTGATGTATCCATTTTAAGTTTACTTAATTTAATAATTTATATTCCTTAACAAATGTATACGATTTTATTTAAATTTCAACCATGTATTAATTATATTTGTTGAAAAAATTAAAACCATGAAACGTATAGCACTCCTTTGTATCCTATTTGGATTCTTTGCAAGCCCGGTTTTATCGCAGGATTTGAATAAAAAATACTTTGATAAAATGGTTGGGGGCGAAGTTTTAATTGACCTATGCACACGCTCTGGCCTTGAAGAAGGCAGTTTTGGGCAATTTTATGCGGCACAATATGAAGAATATCTACCCGATGCATCTGTTGTTGACGAGCTGATCGATCAATTGAACGGAATCAAAATCACGATGGTTTTTGGATCGTGGTGCGGCGACAGCAAATTGCAGGTTCCCCGCTTTATGAAAGTTTTGGATAATATTGATTTTGATGAGAAATTGTTGACAATTATAGGAGTTGACCGATTAAAAAAGGCTCATGAAATCGACATTCATGATCTGAAAATCCGTTACGTGCCTACATTTATTATCTACCGTGACGAAATTGAATTGGGCAGAATCATTGAAACTCCTGACGACACCCTGGAGCTGGATTTGCTTGAAATTCTCACAAAAGAAGAAGATCACTAAATTTCAAGTCATAAAATAATGCAGCAATTTCAAACTATAGCTGAATTAAAAAAAGAGCTCCATTTACATAGGGAAAAAGGTAAAAGCATTGGGTTTGTTCCAACAATGGGAGCTTTGCATAACGGACACCTTGAGCTCATTCGGAAAGCAGTTGCAGAAAATGATGTTTGTGTATGCAGTATTTTTGTTAATCCCATCCAATTTAACAATAAAGAGGATTTGGAAAAATACCCCCGTGATCTTCATGCCGATTTCGAAAAACTCAAAGCGACAGGTTGTCATATGGTATTTGCTCCAGAAAGCTCGGAGATGTATCCTGAACCCGACCAAACAGAATTTGAATTCGGACAGCTCGACAAGGTATTGGAAGGGAAATTCAGGCCGGGTCATTTCAAAGGTGTTGCCATTGTTGTAAAAAAATTGTTTGAAATTGTAGAGCCTTATAGGGCTTATTTTGGAGAAAAAGATTTTCAGCAACTGGCGATTATTAATCGTTTGGTTGAGTTAAAAGAGCTGCCAGTGCAGATTATCCCCTGCCCAACGGTAAGAGAAACAGACGGATTGGCCATGAGCTCCCGGAATTTAAGGCTTACGAAAGAAGAGCGTCTGCTTGCCCCTCAAATTTATCAGGAGCTGCAATCGATTAAAAGTAATTTTGACGGAGAAAACACTCAATTACTGATCCGTAAGGCCATTCAAAATTTAAACCGGCTCAAGGGGATGAAGGTTGAATATCTGGAAATAGTTGATACCAGAACCCTTCTGCCTTTTAATCGCAAGATAAAAAATCCTGAAGGAGCAATCGCATTGATTGCAACTTTTTTGGGGAATGTGCGTTTGATTGACAACATCAGGCTAAACTGAAACTAAAACTTAAGCTAAATTTATTTTTTGTTCGATTGTTTCTTAATTTTGCCACATGAAGATTGAAGTATTAAAGTCGAAAATACACAGGGCAAGAATTACCCAGGCCGATTTAAACTATGTGGGCAGCATCGGAATTGACGAAGACCTTATGGATGCCGCCAACCTGATCGAAAATGAGCGGGTTCACATTTATAATATCAGCAATGGGGAAAGACTGGACACCTATGTGATTAAAGGAGAAAGAGGCTCGGGGGTTATTTCATTAAATGGAGCAGCAGCCCGTAAAGCTGAAATCGGCGACCTGGTCATTATTGTTTCCTATGCCAGTATGGATTTTGAGGCTGCTAAAAGTTTTAAGCCAAATATCTTGTTCCCGGATAAAAATAACCATATAAAATAGGCCTTTGAAAAAGAAACTCTTTTCCATACTCAATTTTGCAGCATTCTTCATGTTAGGGATTTTCCTGCTATGGCTTGTGTTTCGTAAAGTTGACATTGGAAATGTGGTTGAACAAATATTCGAAGCCAATTACTGGTGGATTCTATTATCATTCATTTGTGCCATCATCAGCCACCTTTCCAGGGCCATAAGATGGAATATACTGATAGGGGCAATGGGTTATCAAACACGCACCAGAACAACATTTTATGCAGTGATGGTCGGATATTTTGCAAACCTTGCCCTGCCTCGTTTAGGCGAGGTTACACGATGCGGAATGCTCAGTAAAAAAGAAAATATCCCCTTCGACTCGCTATTGGGATCTGTTGTTGCTGAAAGAATGTTTGACTTAATTGTCCTTATATTCATGATTTTTGCAGTGATCTTATTTCAATTAGAAATTGTTGGTGGATTTGTAAACCGAATGATTTTTACCCCCATCCTGTCTAAATTCTCCAACAATTTATTTGGGATCCTTATTTTCCTGGCCATCCTGGCATTGATTGTTATAACACTCATTATTCTTTATCGGATTTTTAAAGAACGATTGCAACATTCCATCTTATATCAAAAGTGCCGCAAATTTATATATGGCTTTCTGGACGGATTAAAAACCATAAAAAACCTGAAGAGAAGAATGGCCTTTCTTTTTTTCACCTTTATGATCTGGCTCATGTATTTTCTGATGACATATCTGGTTTTCTTTTCAATGGAAGCTACTTCTCATTTAACAGTTATTGATGGAATAACTGTGCTGGCATTGGGTAGCATGGGGATGGTTGCTCCAGTTCCGGGTGGATTGGGAGCCTACCATTTTATTGTAAAAGCCACACTTTTCGAAATCTATAAAATACCCAACGAAATAGCTGCTTCATGGGCAACCCTTATCCATACATCGCAAAGCCTGATGCTTGTTTTGCTTGGTGCAATTTCTTATTTTATGCTCGTTGGGACAAAAAAAGTGACTGATCATGCAAAAAACTGAATTGATCAACCGAAAAATTTTTGATAAAAAATCCCTGGTGCCCCAAATCAATTTCTGGCGGTTCAAAGAAAAAAAGATCGTGTTTACAAATGGATGTTTCGACCTGCTGCATCTTGGGCACCTTGATTATTTATCAAAGGCCAAAGATCTGGGAGATATACTGATCATCGGGCTCAACACCGACGCGTCAGTTCAACGTATAAAGGGCAGAGGGAGGCCCATTACCGATCAAAAGTCGAGGGCCCATATTCTGGCATCATTATTTTTTGTGGATGCCGTTATTTTATTTGATGAGGAAACCCCCCTGAAATTAATTGAATTGGTACAACCCGACATTCTGGTAAAAGGCCAGGATTATAAAGCCGAAGATATTGTTGGTTATGATGTTGTTAAAGCAAGGGGCGGCCAAATTATCACCCTTGATTTTCTGGAAGGATATTCAACAACAATGATAGAACAGAAAATCAAAAATCAGGATTGATTTTTTTAACCATCATTATCGAATTACATTTCTGAGCTTTTATAATTCGCAATATTTATTCCTATCTTTATCTTTCTGAAAATTGACTTATGGCAAAAACCAAAACAACCTTCTTTTGTCAGAATTGTGGCAGCCAATCATCTAAATGGATTGGCAATTGTCCTTCGTGTGGGGAATGGAACACCTATGTTGAAGAAGTTATACAACGTGAATCTAAAAATGCTTCCGTTTCTTCATTCAATGTTTCGCGAGAAAACAGCAAACCCAGGCAAATCAAAGACATTGAGATAAATTCTGAGAATCGCATCAATACTTTTAGCGGAGAACTAAACCGTGTTCTGGGCGGGGGAATGGTTCCCGGATCTTTAATTTTAATTGGCGGTGAACCCGGAATCGGCAAATCAACCCTGATGCTTCAAGTGGCATTGAATATGAAACATCAGAAAATATTATATGTAACCGGCGAAGAAAGCGGACAACAAATAAAAATGCGTGCCGAACGCATCAAACTTAAGGGAGATCATTTTTATATTCTGACCGAAACACTGACACAGCATATTTTTAAGCAAATTGAGCAAATGCAACCCGATGTTTTGATCATCGATTCCATTCAAACACTCCATACAGATTTTATCGAATCATCGGCAGGGAGCATTTCACAAATCAGGGAATGCGCAACAGAACTACAGAAATACTCTAAAATAACCCAAACACCCGTTTTTTTAATCGGCCATATTACGAAAGACGGTCAACTGGCCGGGCCCAAAATATTGGAACATATGGTTGATACCGTACTTCAGTTCGAAGGCGACCGCAATTACGGATACCGGATTTTAAGGGCCACCAAAAACAGGTTTGGCTCGACTTCCGAGCTGGGCATTTTTGAAATGCAAAGCGGAGGTTTACGCGAGGTATCTAATCCTTCTGAAATATTAATTTCGCAAAGAGACGAAGATGTAAGCGGTGTTGCCATTGCTGCCACTATCGAAGGTGTAAGGCCGATGCTGATTGAAACACAGGCATTGGTAAGTTCTGCGGCTTATGGAACCCCGCAACGTTCCTCCACCGGATTTGACCTCCGCCGTTTAAATATGTTACTGGCCGTGCTCGAAAAAAGAAGTGGTTTCCGTTTGGGTGTTAAGGATGTATTCCTGAATATTGCCGGAGGAATCAAAGTGGTTGACCCCGCTTTGGATTTAGCGGTAATCAGTGCCATTCTTTCTTCGAATGAAGATATCCCAATCGAACAGAAAGTTTGCTTTGCAGCTGAAGTTGGTTTATCAGGCGAAATCCGCCCTGTAAATCGAATCGATCAGCGAATTGTTGAAGCCCAAAAACTCGGATTCGAACAAATATTTATATCCAAATATAATTTAAAAGGCATCGACATAAAAAATCCGGGAATTACGATTACACCGGTAAAAAAAATTGAAGATGTTTTTAGCCTGTTATTCGGTTGAAATCGTCTGAAAACGAACACATCCTGTCACATTTTCGCACATTTTTCTCTATTTTTTTTATTCACATGCTGTAACTTTTGACCTCTGCATCAGTATATTAATATGTTTGGCACAATTCGTGCATTAATATAACAGAGTACATCAAAAATTTAAAACTTACATCATGACTATTGAATTATACGCAAACGAGGTGGTTACCAAAGCTGGTGATGCCCAATATATGGAAACGGACAACAAAGTGAAGGGGAAACTGATACTGACAAATCAGCGTATTTATTTTAAGCCATTCACCGTAAACGGAACTGACTATAACATGGAAATACAACCTAACGAAATCCGTGAACTGATGCCCTTTAAAACCGGAATGTTTTCGCAGGACGGACTGAACCTAATTACCAAAGAAGGAAAAGAGTTAAAATTTAAGGTAAAAAATCGCGATGCCTGGAGTCAGATGATTAACAGGATGTGTTAAAATAATAATCTAATAAAAGCCGAAAACACTTATTTGTTTTGCGGCTTCATCATCATAAAAATCAGTTTAATGTTAAAAAGAGTGTAATGATTACACTCTTTTTTTATTCTATAGTGGCTGAAACCTCCACGATATTTCGTACAGATAAATTAACAGACTCGCTTAGTTTTTCCGAATCGGTTCCGATATTACCGCAGCCATAACAACTGATACTTACCGTTAAAATTCCGGTTGAAGCCCCGCATTGGGCCTGTAATCTTACCCAGTCGCCTTTATTAAAATCAAGGTTTTTTGACCAGGTAACATGAGGGCCAACATCTTCAAATTCATTTTCCCCATTTACGTTGATATAAGATATTGAAGCAGTTTGCCCTGAGTTGTTGGTGCAACTGTACCTTATTTCCATTTTTCCACTGAGGAGCTCTTTAACTTTTTCGCAACTCCCCAATAATAAAATTGTAATGCTTAAAATTGTTAATAACAGGCTGGTCTTTTTCATTAATAATCTTTTTTTTGGTTATACATTGCTTCTGCAAAAACTATTAGCTTTAACAGAAAATAATTTCTAAAAAAGACTTACTAAAATAGGGAAACCGTCAAAAACACAAAAGTCAAATTGGCACTTTTTACATTCCTCACACAATATAGAATTATTCAAAATACCAGATCCGTATATTCGGCAGGATTATTCGTACCTCAGCGCGTCAACAGGATTTGACTTTGCGGCTTTTATTGTTTGATAGCTCACTGTTATCAAAGCAATAACAAAAGAAAGTACCGTCGGCAGTACAAAATACCACCACAGCATTTCGCAACGATCATTAAAGTTATTCAGCCAATTGGTAAACAAATACCAGGCAATGGGCCATGCCAGCACATTGGCAATGATCACCCATTTTGTAAAACTATGCGATAACAACAAAGAAATATTTATGGCAGTAGCCCCAAATGTTTTCCGTATTCCGATTTCTTTCATTCGTTGCTGCGCCATATATGATGCCAGTCCCAACAATCCGAGGCAGGCAATAAAGATGGCGAGGAAAGTGAAAGCCAGAAACAGTTTTTTGGTTTGCATTTCATTATTATACAAGGCATCATATTGCTCATCCAAAAATGAATAATCAACAGGCACGCCCTTAGCATACTGATCCCAGATTGCGGATATGTCTGAAATCATTTTTTTATAATCGCCTGCTGCAACCCGTACACTTAAAAAACGTGATGAGCTATTTGGATTATTAATGTTCATGATGGCCATCGGGTGCACTTTTTGATGTTTGGATTCGTAATGAATGTTTTTTACAACGCCGATGATATGGAAATATACATTGCTGTGAAAAGTTATTCGTTTGCCCAATATTTCATCAAACCCAATCAATTTTTCGGCTTCCTCATTGATGATCATGGCCATGGTATCGGTGCCAAATTCTTTTGAAAAATAACGGCCCTTTAACATTTCCAATTTCAATACATCATCAAAATCTTCATCGGAATAAAGCACGTTTAAGGTAAAACCACCTTCCCTTCCTTCGGCACGGCAACCCCAGTTATTCAATTGTTCTCCGGGCAAACGATTCGAGTGCGTAACACTGTTCACATATGGCAATGCTAAAATTTCATTTTTAATTGTATTAACCGAAGACCCTACAGCATTTGTATTTCTTAAAACAATAACCTGCTCTTTGTCAAATCCCAGGTTTTGGTTCTGCAATAAATTAAGCTGCCCCGATACAATAAATGTTCCCATCATTAAAATAACTGAGATCATAAATTGAAAAATAACCAGTGCATTTCTTAAACCAAAAGACTTGCCTCCACCCTGTTGATTTCCTTTTAATACGAGAATGGGTTTGAAGGCCGACAATACCAATGCCGGGTAAAATCCGGAAAATATTCCCACGATTAAACCCAGGGCAATCAATAGTGGAATGGTATAAAAATGATTAAAATAGTGAAGCTCTAAATCTATCCCGATTAATGATGGCAAAAATTTTCGGATAATCACAACAAAAACCAATGCAAGTAAAAGGGCAAAAAAACTGGTGATTATGGATTCGCCGATAAATTGCCTGAGCAGTTCGACTTTGTTCGATCCAACTACTTTCCGTATCCCAACTTCCTTTGCCCGCCTGATGGCCCTTGCGGTAGATAAATTAATAAAGTTGATGCAGGCAATGACAAGAATAAAAATGGAAACTACCAGAAAAATATATACATATTCCTTGCGTCCATTGGCTTCAAATTCGCCCCGTAAATCGGAGTTGAGATGTATGGATGTCAAGGGTTGCAGATACAGTTCCCATTTATTACCTCCAACGGCTCTTTCGGCATAGCTCCCCCCAAACAAATATTTATCCACAAATTCAGGAAATTTGGCTTCAACTGCATTATAATCCACATTTTTATGCAACATAATATAGGCCCTGAAATTATTGGCAAACCAGGCAGGGTTATTGTAAAAGCCATCAAAACTAATCAACGAAACTGCTACATTAAAATGAAAGTGTGAATTGGCAGGTAAGTCCTCAACGATAGCAACTACTTTGAAATTTGTTGAATCGCGCATGATCACTTTGTTGATGGGATCCTCATCCCCAAAAAACTTTTGGGCCGTACTTTGGGTCATCACAGCAGTATAGGGTTCGTTGAGCAGCCCGGAAGTTTTCCCCTGAATAACGGGAACCGTAAAAATATCAAAGAAACTTGAGTCCATCACAAAAACCTGCTTTTCAACAAATCGTTTATCCTGATATTGGAACTCAAAATCCCAACTGGCAATACGGGTAATTTTATCAATTTCCGGAAACTCGTCATACAAAGCCTGAGTATATGCAGCAGCAGTATAGGTTTGGTAAATTTCTGTGGTTCCGGATAAAGCCTCAACGGCAATCCGGTGAATCCGATCTGCATTTTTGTGAAAACGATCGTAACTCAGTTCGTTGGTAACATATAGCAACCCTATAATACTGATTGCAATTCCGATTGATAATCCCAGGATATTCAGGAATGAATAGGCTTTATTTCTTAAAAAAAGCCTGAGGGTAATTTTAAAATAATTTCTGATCATAAATCAGGGGTTTTTATATGTAATAAGACTCCATTTAATGTTTGATGTTACAGAAATCTTTAATAAAAAAGGCATATTTTTAATAAAATAGGAGATGGATAAAACTAGGAGGTCATTCCGCAGATCAAAATTTAAAAAGATTGTAAACCATTGTGAATCATTGTTTGTTTTTGAAAGAGGTTTGCATATTTCAAATTTCTAATTTATTTTTGAGCCTCACTAAAATTGCTAAACGTATTCACTAAACAGCCAACCTTTGGCTGGAACAAAAAAGAAGCATTGATATTTTAAACAAATTAATTTAAACTTATTTAAGAATGCAAAACAAAGAGAAAAAGCAGGGAATCCTTGCAGGTATTTCATTGGTGATTATGGCCATTATTGCAGGATTTTCTTATGGATTTGCCCACAATAGCCTGGTGGTAGATTCACCCGAAATTACATTAGAAAACCTGATCGTTAATAAATCATTATTCTATGCTGAATTATCTGGTTGGAGTTTAATATTTATAACTGATATCATAGTGGCACTCGCATTGTATTTTTATTTTAAAAGTACGTCAAAACGAATATCATTCATAACTGCTTTTATAAGAATTGCCTACACTTTAGTTTTGGGGCTTGCAATCATTCAATTGTTCAGAATAATTCCAATCCTCTCAATAGATAACCCGGCCACCGACAATCTTAACATAACTGAAGCCACATCACATTTGCTTCTTTTCGAGAAACTTTGGTCAATGGGCCTCATTATATTTGGATTACATTTAATTGGTTTGGGTTATTTATCAGTTAAATCAAAAGGGGTTCATAGCTTTTTAGGCTATTTATTGTATTTCGGCGGGATCAGTTATTCATTTATACATATCGCACGTCAATTGAGTATTGCAAACACTCAGGTTCTTGACTCAGCAGAGAATATTCTTGCCTTACCAATGGCCCTTTCAGAAATTCTGCTGGCATTTTGGTTAATTTATACCGGATTTCGAAAATCATCTTCTAACATTAAATCGTAAAAAATGAAGAAGACTATAAAATACATAGCATTGACACCAGTCATTCTTTTGGTGCTTATTCTGGCAACTTTATCCATAAAATATTCTCCTGTATATGTGTATCGTTTGATAACACAAAATGTGGCCGACATTTATGATTATCAGCTTTACAACAACAGAACCATAAATGGAGCTGACAGTTCGTTCAAATTTATCATAAATCAGGATGAAGAATATGTTGAAGCTTTGTTTCAGGAAAGGGTGTTGCGTTCCGGTTTTAAAACCTTTGATGAATGGGCAGAAAAATCAAAAACAACAGCACTGATTTTCATTCGTAAGGATACCATTTTATACGAGAGATACTTTAACGGATTCAAAAGGGATTCGTATTTTCATTCCCAATCCATGGCTAAATCGTTCATTTCATTTTTAATAGGTGCCGCCATTGATGATGGATTAATTGCAAGTTCAGATGATCCCATCACAAAATATATTCCGGAACTTCTGCAAAGAGACTCAAGATTTGGTAAAATTACCATCAAGCATTTATTAGAAATGCGTTCAGGGCTGGAATATAATACAAGCTTAATTCCGGGAACTTATATTCATGCTCCCTGGCATGATGAGGCAGTAGGCTACTATCATCCTCATGTTCGAAAACTATTATTGACAAAAGTTAAAATTGCAGCCGAGCCGGGAGGCAGCTTTCAATATTGCAATTACAATACAAGCTATTTGGGATTGATTATTGAAAGGGCCACTAATAAAACAGTATCTGCGTATCTTGAAGAAAAATTATGGTCCAAAATAATGGAATACGATGCATTATTTTCCATTGATAGTAAAAAATCGGGATTTGAATATATGCCCAGTCGTTTAATAGCAAGAGCCATTGATTACGCCAGATTTGGACGTCTTTTCCTTTATGAAGGCAACTGGAATGGGAATCAAATCATCTCCAAAAATTGGGTATTGGAATCCACCCGCGAGAATAAAACCGTGCCCCGCAATATATATCCCGACTGGTTTGGGAATGGCTGTAAAAGGGTCTATTATAGTTATCAATGGTGGGGCCATTCAAATTGTGATTCCACTTTTAATTTTGCTGCTTCCGGAAATTTAGGTCAAAACATCTATGTTATTCCGGATAAGGAAATCATCATTGTTCACTGTGGCAACTCACTGGAACATTATGGGGATTTTGATTTGTGGCAGATTGCTGAAAAATTAAACAAGCAATCAGATTATATGCCTGAAATAAATCAATAATGTGAACCCCTGCTCGCTCAGATTTTCAATCCGAGCGTTGAATGATAAGCGGAAAAATCTTTAAATATGAATCAAGGGCACTGTTTACAAATCCGTATCAGCAAATGCTGCATTTTCTGATTAAAAATCAATTTCCAGCAATATCGGGCAATGGTCCGAATGTTTGGCTTCCGGTAAAATCAGCGCACGCTTCATCTGATCTTTCAGGTTTTCACTTACCATCTGGTAATCGATGCGCCAGCCTTTATTATTGGCACGTGCATTGGCCCGGTAGCTCCACCACGAATAATGATGGGGTTCCTGATTAAAATGCCGGAATGAATCCACAAATCCACTATCAATGAAACCACCGATCCACTCCCGCTCTTCAGGTAAAAAGCCTGAACTTGTGGCATTTCGGATCGGATCGTGTATATCAATGGGTTTATGACAAATGTTATAATCGCCGACGATGATCAGTTTTGGCCGTTCTTTTTTAAGCACATCTACATACTTCTGAAAGTCGGCCAGCCATTCCATTTTAAAGGCCTGCCTGACATCACCGCTTGAGCCCGAAGGATGATAAACACTAACCACAGAAATTTCGCCATAATCGGCCCTTATAAACCTGCCTTCAAGATCATATTTGGGGATTCCCATGCCATAAACAACATTGTCGGGTTCTGTTTTTGTTAAGATGGCCACTCCACTGTAACCTTTTTTTTCAGCCGACAGAAAATAGGTATGATAACCTGTTTCCTGAAATTCGAAAAGCGGTATCTGTTCGCCCTGTGCTTTTGTTTCCTGAAGACAAATGATATCGGCATCGGTTGCTTTTACCCAATCGATAAAGCCTTTTTTCATGGCGGCCCTGATTCCATTTACGTTATATGAGATTATTTTCATTTCTTAGATTTTAGATATTTTATTGAGACACAAGATAATTCTTATCAGGTTTATTCACTTTTATATCAATGTGTTTGATAATTGTTCGAGAAAAAAATTTAGAATTATATTCGCTTTTGAGTTGCTAAGATAAAAGAAAGTGACGAATAAATTGACTGGCACCCTATTTTTACATTATTTTGCAGCCGATTTAAAATGACGAAATACAAAGTATTAAAAAGGTTTTTGATTTGGCGCCTCCGGCACATTAAAGACAGGCAATTTATTCTGCTGACCAGTGCATTGGTTGGGTTTCTTGCCAGTTTAGCGGTAATTATTATCAAAAATTCCGCTCATTTTATTTCTTCTTTCCTAACCAGTAATTTTGCCAACGAATACGAAAACTATCGCTACCTCGCATTCCCAATGATTGGGATCTTGATCGTTGTTATCTTTTTACGGACTTTTATCCGACAGGATATCGGGCACGGAGTTGCCAGTGTTTTGCATGCCATCTCAAAAAATAACGGGATCATCAAACGGCACAATATGTTTTCATCCATCATTGCCGGTACAATAACCGTAGGTTTTGGCGGGTCGGTCGGGCTCGAGGCCCCGACGGTTGCCACCGGTGCAGCCATAGGTTCAAACATCGGAAGGCTTTTTCATTTAAATTATAAACAGATTATTTTATTGATAGGAGTCGCAAGTGCGGCTGCCATTGCTGCTATCTTTAAATCGCCCATTGCCGCTATTGTTTTTGCCCTGGAAGTGCTGATGCTTGATTTAACCATGGCCTCTGCCCTGCCCTTATTGATTGCTTCGGTTACGGCTGTTATCTCTTCTTACTTTTTTCTTGGACAGGCCGTATTATACCCTTTCGATCTGAGAGAAGCTTTTATTTTAAAAAACACTATTTTTTATATTGCCCTCGGTATATTATCCGGGGCCATCTCCGTCTATTTTACCAAGGTTCACATTTATTTTGAGGAATTGTTTTTAAAAATTAAAAATTGGTACACGCGCCTGATCATTGGCGGTTCTGTTTTGGGCATTCTTATCTTTTTCTTTCCTGCGCTATACGGAGAGGGTTACGAATCCATCAATTTAAGCCTGAACGGCGATATCAGTTTTTTATATGACAAAAGTATATTTTCTGCCTTTAAAGATCAGATCGGAATTGTTTTTCTGCTGTTTTTAATGGTGATATTATTAAAGGTAGTTGCCAGTTCCGTTACTTTTGGTGCCGGAGGAATCGGGGGTATTTTCGCTCCAACGCTGTTTATGGGCGCAATCACCGGATTGTTTTTTGCAAAACTGATCAATTATTTTGGGTTGGGCGTTTTGCCCGAAGGAAATTTCGCCCTGGTTGGGATGTCGGGTTTGATTGCCGGGGTTTTACATGGCCCCCTGTTTGCCATTTTTTTAATTGCCGAAATTACGGGAGGTTACCATTTGCTGGTTCCGCTGATGATCACGGCAACCATTTCGTACGGCACTATCAAAATATTTGTATCCCATTCGGTTTATACGCATCAACTGGCCCGTAAAGGGCAATTATTTACCCATCATAAAGATAAGGCAGTTCTTTCGATGATGCGGGTTGATAAACTGATTGAAAAAGATTTTAAGGTAATCAGTCTTGAAGGCACCCTTGGTGATGTTGTAAAAACCATTGTTGCCTCGCAGCGAAATATTTTTCCGGTTTTGGATGCTGATGGTAATTTTTCGGGGATCATTCGTTTGGATGACATTCGTCACATCATGTTTAAATCCGAATTATATGATCAGGTAAAAGTGCGTACCCTTATGATCACCCCCGAATATATCATTGATCCCGATGAATCGATGGAACAGGTGGCTAAAAAATTTCAGGACTCCGGAAAATTCAATCTTGCCGTTATCAAAAATGGCAAATACCTGGGTTTCATTTCACGGGCAAGGGTATTTTCAAAATACCGGATATTACTGAAATATTTCTCGGATGATTAAGAAAATGTAAACAAATTCATTAAATCCAATTGTTGCTCATTCATTTATTGTTTTTTTATGATACTTTTATTCTGATTTTTTAAATTCGCTGAATGAAGTATAAAGTTCTGAAGAAATTCCTGATCTGGAGGCTACGACATGTTAACGACCGGCAATTTATGCTGGTAATGAGTGGGGTTATTGGAATTTTATCGGGCATAGCAGCAGTGATTATCAAAAATTCCGTCCGTTTTCTTCACGAATTTCTAAACAGCAGTATTTCACCAGAGTATGAAAATTACCGATTTATCATATTCCCGACCATTGGGATCCTTATCACATTGATCTTTATTAAATTTGTGGTACGGCAACATGTTGGACATGGTGTGCCAAGTGTGCTTTTTGCCATTTCAAAAAACAAGGGGCAGATCAAACAACATAATATTTTTTCATCCATTATTACTTCAGCTTTTACGGTTGGATTTGGGGGTTCGGTCGGACTAGAGGGGCCAACCGTAGCGACCGGGGCTGCCATTGGTTCAAACCTGGGTCGATTGCTGCATCTGAATTTCAAACAGATTATTCTCTTATTGGGGGTAGCAAGTGCGGGAGCCATGGCTGCCATCTTTAAATCCCCAATTGCAGCCATTGTTTTTGCTACGGAAGTTATTATGATTGATCTGACCATGGCTTCCGTGGTTCCTTTGCTGATTGCTTCATCTACCGCCGTGCTGACTTCATATATTTTCCTGGGCCAAACAGTGCTTTACCCATTAATCATTAGCCAGGGTTTTTTATTGAAAGACATTCCATTTTTTATTTTACTGGGGGTAATGGCAGGCCTGGTATCGGTCTACTTTACCAAAATATACATTTACATTGAATCCAAATTCTCGGTCATTAAAGGTTGGTTTAAGAGGTTGTTAATCGGAGGAGGTATTCTTGGTCTGTTGATATTTCTTTTCCCTGCCCTTTATGGCGAGGGTTATGGAGCCATAAATTCAGCACTCAGCGGCGATATCAGCTTCCTGTATAATAACAGCATTTTTTATGGGTTGAAGGATCAAATGGGCATCATATTTATTCTTTTTATATTAATCATCCTTTTTAAGGCAATAGCCACTTCCTTAACTGTCGGTGCCGGAGGAAGCGGAGGCATTTTTGCCCCTACCCTGTTTATGGGTGCCTTTACCGGTTTGTTTTTTGCAAATCTGATCAATTATTTTGAACTCGGAAATATTGCTGCAAGTAATTTTGCACTGGTGGGCATGGGAGGGCTCATTGCAGGGGTGCTGCACGCTCCGCTGACGGCTATCTTTTTAATTGCAGAAATTACGGGAGGTTACAAGCTTTTTGTCCCGCTAATGGTTACTGCCACCATTTCGTATGCCACCATTAAGATTTTTGTGAAAAACTCCGTTTATACTTACCAATTGGCCAAAAGAGGCGAATTGATGACCCACCATAAAGACCGGGCCGTGCTTTCGATGATGCATGTCGAAAAACTGATCGAACATAACTTTATGAGCATCGGACCGGAACAAACGCTTGGCGATTTAATCAAAATCATTTCAGAATCCACCCGAAATATTTTCCCGGTTATTGATGGCAAAAATCACTTTTGTGGCATCATCCGTCTGGATGATATCCGTAAAATTATCTTTAAACCCGAATTATACAACACAACCCTGATCAAATCGATCATGATCGTACCTGAAGTAACGATTTCGCCGGATGAATCAATGGAAAAAGTGATCCAGAAATTTATGGAATCGGGCAAATTTAATATTGCGGTAATAAAAGACGGTAAGTACTATGGCTTTTTATCAAGGGCCAAAGTGTTGTCACGCTACAGAAGTTTATTGAAATATTTTTCGGATGATTAATTTTTAATGTTATTCCGATCACGCCAAGGGTGTGAGAGGAATCTCAATATGTTTCATGAGATC
>CAYNTB010000005.1:0-17626 GCA_964399905.1 uncultured Bacteroidales bacterium
ATTGGCATAATGTGCCAGCTTTTCGTGATCGTGGAAACGATATTTTGATTCGGGAATACCTATTGAAAGATGCCATTTCATCCGCTGGTCCTTCCAGTATTCGTACCATTTCATTTCTTCGCCGGGTTTCACAAAAAACTGCATTTCCATTTGTTCAAATTCGCGCATGCGGAAAATAAACTGACGGGCGACTATTTCATTTCTGAATGCTTTCCCGATTTGGGCAATTCCGAATGGGATCCGCATCCTTCCGGTTTTTTGAACATTCAGGTAATTGACAAAAATCCCCTGGGCCGTTTCGGGCCTCAAAAATATCTGGCTGGCATCTTCGCTCAACGAACCCATTTGGGTGGAAAACATCAGGTTAAACTGCCTGACCTCCGTCCAATTGCGTGACCCGGAAACCGGGCAGGCAATTTCCAAATCTTCAATTAATTTTTTGATCCCCTCCAAATCATTGGCTTCCATTGCGGGATACAAACGGTTTTTTACCTCATCTATTTTCTGCTGGTTATCCAGAACCCGCTGATTGGTTGCTAAAAATTGTGCTTTATCAAAAGCATCCCCAAATCTGGATTCGGCCTTGCTTACTTCCTTGTCAATTTTTGCTTCAATTTTTGCCATATAATCTTCCACCAATACATCGGCCCGATAACGTTTTTTCGAATCTTTATTGTCGATCATCGGGTCGTTAAAGGCATCCACATGCCCCGAAGCTTTCCAGATGGTGGGATGCATAAATATCGCCGAATCAATGCCCACAATATTTTCGTGATACTGAACCATGGCTTTCCACCAATAATCTTTAATGTTCTTTTTTAACTCAGCACCATTCTGACCATAGTCATAAACCGCGCTTAATCCGTCGTAAATTTCACTCGATTGAAATACAAAGCCATACTCCTTGGAATGGGCAATGATCTTTTTAAATACTTCCTCGTTTGCCATGCTGCAAAAATAGTCAATTAGTTAATTTGATAATGTGATAATTTGAAAATTGGTTGATTAGTGAATTGGTAAATTGGTAAATTGGTAATTGGTTCTTAACGCAATGAGTTTAAAGGTTCAAATTTTAAATAACCCATTAACCAAAAACAATGAATAACAATGTATTACCATTGTATTACTATCTTATTACTACTGAATGTCAACTGAATGACAACCGTACTACAAATTTACTAAGCGTCCCGAAATCGGTCAGTATCATTAATTCGTAAAGAAATCAAGCACATTTCCAAGCGTACTGGTGGTTCCCTTAAAAAATTCGGAATATTTGCATCGGGCGCAAGTGACCACGGTAAATTTTTTATTCTGCACATCGAATATTTTTGAAAAGGCACCTCCGGTTGTGCGTATTTCATCCAATTCGTAAGTTTTATTTCCGCATTTGGGGCAAAGGTATTTTGAAGAGTTTATCATCGTAAATTATTTTTATTTAGACGTTTTTGGGTGATCATGTGTTAATGTGTTTACGAAGAGAGGTTGAATAGGTTATTATAAAAAATCAACGGATTTTTGGTTGCAGAGCGAAGCCAATGTGCCAAAAATCCGTTGATCAAATAGTTAACTAAATTGTCTTAGCTCCCCAGCGTAGCAACCATCACCGCTTTAATGGTATGCAGCCTGTTTTCGGCTTCATCAAAAACGATGGAGCGTTCCGATTCAAAAACCTCTTCGGTTACTTCCATGCCATCCACGCCGAATTTCTGGTAAATTTCTTCCCCAACAACCGTATCGCGATTATGGAAAGCAGGCAGGCAATGCAGAAATTTAACATTTGGATTTCCTGTTTTTTCGATCATTTTTTGGTTTACCTGGTAAGGCAACATCGATTTGATGCGCTCGGCCCAAACCTCATCTGCTTCGCCCATCGATACCCAAACATCGGTATAAATAAAATCAACGCCTTTTACGGCTTCGTCCACATTTTCGGTTATGGTAATTTTGGCACCGGTTTCTTTGGCAATTTCACGGCATTGTTTCACTAAATCTTCGGTAGGGTGACAAGATTTTGGAGCTGCGGCCCTGAAATCCATTCCCATTTTTGCGGCACCAACCATTAACGAATTACCCATATTATTGCGGGCATCGCCGGCATAGCAAAATGAAATTTGAGAAAGCGGTTTGTCCGAATGTTCCATCATGGTGAGGAAATCGGCCAGAATCTGTGTAGGGTGAAATTCGTTTGTAAGTCCGTTCCAAACAGGCACACCGGCATATTTTCCCAAATCTTCAACAATGTCCTGGCCGAAACCACGGTATTCAATTCCGTCGTACATACGACCCAAAACGCGGGCAGTGTCTTTCATGGTTTCTTTTTTACCGATCTGCGATCCGCTGGGCCCGAGATAGGTAACATTTGCTCCCTGATCATGGGCTGCCACTTCAAAAGCACAACGTGTTCTGGTTGAAGCCTTTTCAAAAATTAAGGCGATATTTTTGCCTTTTAAGCGTTCTACTTCTGTTCCGGCATATTTTGCCTTTTTCAGATCGGCTGAAAGATCGAGTAAAAACTTAATTTCTTTAGGTGTAAAATCCAATAATTTTAAAAAATTTCGGTTTCTTAAATTGAAAGCCATAATGTCCTCCTCCTGTGGTTTTATTTGTTAATGATTTGTTCAAAATTTTCTTTGCAAATTTAGTGAATTTGTGAACTTGTCTATTGGTAAATTGGTGAAATTGTAAATTGGTGTTTAGGTGTTAAAGTGGATGAGGAATAGAAAAATGTTTGAATTGGCAAATTATTTCATTGGCTCAATAAAACAAAGAGATTCCGGACTTCCGCTTCGCTGCATTCGGAATGACGATTTTAATATTCTTAGATCAATCACCTGTAAATTATCAAATTTTCAAATTAACACATCGACAAATCAGCATATCAACACATCAGCACATCCACAAATTAACTACTTTTGCACTGTGATAATTATTGACGATACCATTATTTCGGATGAACTGGCAGAAGCCAGATTTTGCTGTAATCTTGCAGCATGCAAAGGTGCCTGTTGTGTATTGGGCGACGCCGGTGCACCCCTCGATGCCGAGGAAATTTCAATCCTTGAAGATGCCATCGATTTCATTAAACCTTTTATGGAAGCGGGTGGCAAAGAAGTTATTGAAAAAAATGGCGTTTTTGATTATGATGCCGATGGGAACTTTGTAACTCCTTTGGTAAACGACCGTGAATGTGCCTTTGTTTATTTCAAAAATAACATTGCTTTTTGTGCCATAGAAAAAGCCTGGCTCGAAAAACAAATTGATTTTCAAAAACCCATCTCCTGCCATTTATATCCCGTAAGGCTGGGCAAGCTCCACGATATGACTGCCGTTAATTATCATAAATGGTCGGTTTGCAAACCCGCCATCAAAAAAGGAAATGAGTTACAGTTACCAGCCTATAAATTTTTAAAAGAACCGCTTATCCGCAAATTTGGCGAAAAATGGTTTCAGCGGCTGGAAGAAGCTCTCATTAAAAAAAGAAAAAAACACAGCTAGATTTTCAGTGTTATCAACGATCAAACTAATGGCAATTAGCTATTGGCCAATAACTAATCGCCATTAGCCAACAGCTTTATTTCAAACCCCTGGATGAGATTTTCAGTTGCGTGCTTTTGGGAAATATGGCCTCATTATTTGTTGATTGTAAGGCATTGTTAAAGTAATAACTTCCTTCCCATTCGAGCACCTCATCATCAAAATCGTTTACCCGAACCAGAAATTGCACTGAATCTTCATCGGCCACCCTGAGGCTTTCCAAATCGAAAGAAACGATCCCATTCACCAGGGTTGATGAAAAATCATTATTTGCATTATGCCTGAATTCAAGTATCAGCCGTCCATCTTCAGTATGGGTATCTTCGTATAATTTTACAAGATTAATGTAATGTGATTTAAAGTAAGCATAGTATTCGAAAATAAAACTCAGATAATGATCGGTTATCCATATGTCATCTTCGTCAACGTGAACGGGGTCGTTTCCAATACTATCCTGGATGGCTTCGGTCAACTGTATAATATCTTTGGTCAAAATGTTCTCCAGATTATAAAGGTCAACATTATAAGAGTCGTCCGTGTTTTCCTGTGTAATGGCATAATATACAATTACCCTGTCTTCATCTTCTAAATTGTTATTGGCCCATACATTATTCGGATGCAGTACCGGGCCGTCATCCAGAATGATACTAAATTCATCATTGGTTGCTACTTCTTTTTCGATGGTTCCAACACCTACCCATTGCGGTAATTTATCTTCCTTGTTACATGCCATGAATATGGCCATGATTAACAAAACCGGGATAACTAACTTTTTCATTCTTGTATTCATTTTTATAAATTAATTGTTATTGTTTAAAGTTAAAATTGTATAAATATTCATTCATAAGTATATTCGTAAATACTATTTGCAGTAATCACTTTTACCGGATAGTTTCTATTATTGTATTCATAAGTTGTAGTGCTAGTTGAATATTCAGGTATCCCCGGTGTCTCAACATAAGATATTGTGGTTGTTTCAATAATATTATTTGGATTTGTATAAAGCCCGGGAATTCCCAGTTTGTTAAAAATAACAAAGGGATTATTCTTGTCGTCATAGGTAAATATTGATTCACTGATCAATCTTGGTTCTGATCCAGTGGTGAAATTATAGCTGTAATATTTTTCGTTTTTTACGTTTCCCTTTTCATCATATTCGTAAACAAAAAATTGCCTGAGCTCACCTTCTTTATTATATAAATTTCTTCTCACAATAAAGTTTCCCATGTACTCAAAATCCCTTCTTGCCCCGGCAATAAAATCACCATTTTCTTTATAATAGTGTTTAATTTCCATCAATTTTCCCTCCTGATTATAAGAATAATAATTTTTGCTGGTGATTTCCGAATTTTGAGCCGTCATTAAATCTGTTCTGTTAACAATAATACTGGAATAAAGCAAAGAAGGGTCCATGGCCGATTCTTGTTTTATAAGCTTACCCTCACCATCATAGTTGTACCTGCTATAAAAATAAATTGATTCTTTTTCTTCGATCCTGCCCATATTGTTATATTTATAAAGGCTATGTGTTTTGCCACCAATAACTTCGCTTTTAATGGCATCATAATTAATATTTTGAAAATCATCAGAACCTTCTTTTGAACAAGAAATCAGTGCCGTAAATAAACAGCCTGAAAAAACGAAAAACCATATTGAATTTTTCATGATCCTGAATTTCATATATCCGTTCAAATTTTGCATCCAGAAAGAAGCCTTAAAATTTAGCCACTCATAATATGTATAAACTATAGATGCATAAGCTACCCAAAATGTTGCGTCAATTATTAAAAATTTTATACAAAAAAAGCCGACCTTTAATTTAGGCCGGCTTTATCATTCGTTTCTTTGCATATTTACTCCGCTGCATCCAGTGCCGGCCTTGCAGCCGCCATTGCTTCCAGTTCCTTGTCAATATGAAAATATCCCGCTTTATCGTTGCCAACCAAATGAATTTTATCCAGGATACTTCTCATGGTGCTTTCTTCTTCAATTTGCTCATTGATGAACCACTGTAGAAAATTTCCAGAGGTATAATCCTTATGGTTCAGGGTAACTTCATACACTTCATTTATGGATTGGGTGATGAATTCTTCGTGTTTCAGCACCTGCTCAAAAATATCGGTAATATTTTTATAGGTAAATGGAGGCTGCTCGATTTCCATCATTTTGGCATGTCCACCCCGGTCGTTCAGATAATGAACAAACTTAAGCATATGCATTCGTTCTTCATCGGCCTGTGCAGACAGAAAGTTAGCTCCTCCCCCTAATCCGTTTACTTCGCACCAGGAGGCCATTTGCAAATATAATCTTGATGAGTATTCTTCTTTTTTTATTTGGCCGTTAATGGCTTCTTCTATTTCTTTTTTTATCATGTTTTTTTTATTTCGGTTTATTGAAGACAAATTTACAAAATTTCAGTGCCTGATTTTTAATTTTTTTACATCTGAATAAAATGAAAGAAGCACGGATAAACTTATCCATGCTTCTTTACAAAATAATTTATCTATTATTATCCTTTCAAAGCCTCTGCCCCACTTACAATTTCAAGAATTTCGTTGGTAATGGAAGCCTGACGGGCCTTGTTATATTTTAATTTCAAATTCTTCAGGAGTTCTTCCGCATTGTCGGTGGCTTTATGCATGGCAGTCATTCGTGCTCCATGTTCTGAAGCAAATGAATTTAACAGGGCTTTATAAAATTGTATTTTCAACGATTTGGGGATCAATTCCTCAACAATCTGCTGTTTGCCGGGTTCAAAAATATAATCTGCACTGAAAGATTGAACGGTATCTTTAACATTATTGGTTACTATTGGCAAAAACTGTTCGATCACCTGTTCCTGAACTGCTGCATTTTTAAAGCGATTGTAAACCAAAATAATCTGGTCGTACTTTTTATTTACAAAATCCTTCATCAGGTTTTCGGCAATTACCGAAACATTTTCAAAGCTTAAATCTGAAAACACTTCCACTTCACTCCCGGCAACAGGATATGGGCCACGGGCAAAAAAATCTACTACTTTTTTACCAAAACCATACACCGAAACCTTACCATCTTTCAATTGCTCGGCATAATCAGATTTAATTTTCCGGTTGGCTTCCTTAATAATGCTGGCGTTAAAATTACCG
Organism: uncultured Bacteroidales bacterium; assembly: GCA_964399905.1. Taxonomy (GTDB): domain Bacteria; phylum Bacteroidota; class Bacteroidia; order Bacteroidales. The sequence continues at coordinate 6,663 of CAYNTB010000005.1, forward strand.
CACAATCCTCTATTGGAAGCAATTACAACAAATAAAACATTTTTCGGAGGCCTTTGTACCGAATAAATTCCATCATCGCTATTTTCGATGCTTTTACTCAGGTTCTGAAGAATTTCGTTCAGTTTTGCAGCATAGGGCCTTAATTTAAGAACCGCATTTTGTGCCCTCCTCAATTTGGCAGCCGAAACCATTTTCATGGCACTGGTAATCTGCTTGGTTGAATTAACCGAATCAATCCTTGTTCGAACTTCTTTTAAACTTGGCATTTAAATACAGCTTTGTTAAATTATTTTTTCTGGTATTTACGTGAAATTTCTGCTGCGACTTTTTCCAGGGTCTTCATATCCTCATCCAGTAATTTTCCTTCTTTCAGGTTATCAAGCAAATCCTTGTGTTTGGTTTCCAGAAAATGTAAATATTCTGTTTCAAAATCGACGATGCTTTTTACCGGAACATTTTTCACCAAGCCCCTGGTACCACAGAAAATAATTGCTACCTGTTTTTCTACGGTCAGCGGGGAATATTGTGGTTGTTTCAAAATTTCAACATTGCGTTTTCCTTTTTCAAGTACCGCCATGGTTGCAGCATCAAGTTCAGAACCAAATTTTGCAAAGGCTTCCAGCTCACGATATTTTGCCTGATCAAGTTTCAGGGTTCCGGCAATTTTTTTCATGGACTTAATCTGGGCATTTCCACCAACCCTCGATACCGAAATTCCAACATTGATGGCCGGGCGTATCCCTGAGTTAAACAAAGTTGATTCAAGGAAAATTTGTCCGTCGGTAATTGAAATAACATTGGTCGGGATATAGGCCGAAACATCGCCTGCCTGTGTTTCGATAATTGGCAGGGCCGTTAGCGAGCCTCCTCCTTTTACTTTATCTTTTAAGCTCTGGGGCAGGTCGTTCATATTTTTGGCAACTGCATCCGAGTTAATAATTTTTGCAGCTCTTTCCAACAAACGTGAGTGTAAATAGAAAACATCACCCGGATAAGCCTCACGTCCCGGAGGTCTTCTCAATAGCAATGAAACTTCACGATAAGCCACGGCTTGTTTCGAAAGGTCATCATAAATAACCAGGGCCGGACGTCCGGTATCTCTAAAATACTCACCAATGGCAGCCCCTGTAAACGGGGCATAAAACTGCATGGCAGCAGGGTCGGAAGCAGTGGCCGTAACAATTACGGTATAGGGCAATGCGCCCCGGTCTTCCAAAATTTTATGGATATTGGCAACGGTAGATCCTTTTTGTCCGATGGCCACATAAATACAATAAACGGGTTCTCCTTTATCGTAAAACTCTTTTTGATTGATAATGGTATCAATGGCAATGGCTGTTTTCCCTGTCTGACGGTCGCCGATGATCAGTTCACGCTGTCCCCTTCCGATCGGGATCATGGCATCAATTGGTTTGATCCCTGTTTGTAAAGGTTCGTTTACCGGTTGTCTGAATATTACACCGGGTGCTTTTCGTTCGAGCGGCATATTAAATTTCTCACCTTTGATCTCGCCTTTTCCATCAATAGGTGCACCCAGGGTATTGATAACACGGCCCAACATACCTTCGCCTACTTCGATCGAAGCAATTTTCCCGGTTCGTTTAACTTTGTCGCCTTCATTAATTTCTGTGGTTTCGCCCAATAAAACAGCACCCACATTATCTTCTTCAAGGTTTAGCACAATGCCTTTTAACGCACCTTTTTCGAATTCAATCAATTCACCTGATTCTGCATTACTCAGTCCATAGATACGGGCAATCCCATCACCAATTTGAAGCACTGTACCAACTTCTTCAAGTTCTGTTTCACTTTTGAATCCGGCAAGTTGCTGGCGTAAAATAGCGGATACTTCTGCAGGTTTAATTTCAGCCATATTTTATTCTTTTTCTATATTAAAATCCACGAATGTAAAGATTGGTATCAAATTCCCTTCTCAGTTTTTTGATTTGCTTTTTAATGCTTGCATCGTATTGATAATCTTTATACGATAAAACAAAGCCACCAATCAATTCTTCTTTAATTTCTTCTATTAATTCAATTTCACCTTTGGTTTGCGCTTTAAGTTCAGCAATAACCTTTTCCCTTAATTCGCTTCCAAGCTCCCGAGCTGTAGTTAGTTCGGCAGTGGTGATATTTTTATATTCCTTATATAATTCAATAAATTGTCGGGCAATTCCTTCAATAAATGCCTCTCTTCTTTTCCGGGTAATAATGATAAGAAATTGAAGGGTCATTTCCTGAATGTGTTTACCGAAAATTTCAGCGATGATGGCCTCTTTTTTTTCTGAGTAAATCAGCGGGCTCGTAAGCATCAGCTTGAAATCCTTATTATTAGAACAAACCGAAACAATCAGATCCATATCATTTTTAACCTGCTCCGGAACTTTTTGTTCCAGGGCAAAGTCGAATAAGGCTTTGGCATACCGGCTTGCTATTTTTGTTTCTTTCATTTAAAATTGCTTTGGCGACGATTAATTCAAATTAATCTCATCCATTAATTTTTTAATGTAGTCTTTTTGCTTTTTACTGTCTGAAAGTTCTGCTTTCAAAATTTTCTCTGCAATTTCGATGGATAAAGTTGCCAGTTGATTTTTTAAATCGGTAAGTGCGGCCATTTTTTCGTTCTGAATCGTTTCTTTGGCACTGTCGATAATCCGACTGGCTTCTTCGTTGGCTTTTACTTTCGATTCTTCGATAATCGAATTTTTTATTTTCCGGGCATCATTTAAAATGGCATCCCGTTCTTCTTTGGCCTGTGCCAGCAATTGTTCATTATCGAAATGAAGTTGTTTCATTTCTTCCCTGGCTTTATTCGCTTCGTTCAATGCATCATCAATCGTGGCTTCTCTTTCCTTTAACGATTTCATGATGGGTTTCCATGCAAATTTGCCAAGAACAAATAATACAATACCGAACGAAAGCGTCATCCAAAATATCAATCCGATTCCGGGGCTTACTAGTTCCATAATTTAATTTTTAATAAATGATCAACTTCTGTACCCCAACCAACCGTTGGGACACAGAAGAAATTTTGTTGTCTATAAGAAAACGATCAAAAGACAAACTACAATAGCAAAGAAAGCAACACCTTCGATCAAAGCTGCGGCAACGATCATGTTTGATCGAATGTCATCAACAGCTTCGGGCTGGCGTGCAATAGATTCAACGGCACTGCGACCGATTTGGCCAATACCAATACCAGCACCAATGGCTGCAATACCTGCTCCAAAACCTGCGCCTAATTTTGCAAGCGGAGTTAAATCTGAGGCTACCTGTAATAAAATTGATAATAAATCCATGTTGATTTTATTTAGTTATTGAATGTTGATTTTATGTTTATTTTAATGATGTTCTTCTGTTGCCATTCCAAAATAAAGTGCCGAAAGCAGTGTAAATACATAAGCCTGGATAAATGCGACCAGCAATTCCAGCAAACCCATAAAAATAGCGAATGCCACTGAAACGATTGAAACTCCATAACCTAAAATCGGACTCATATTCCCGAAAATAAAAATCAGGCTGATGAAACCGAGCACAATAATATGTCCGGCGGCAATATTGGCAAAAAGCCGCACCATCAGTACAAATGGTTTGGTAAAAAGCCCTACAATTTCCACAATGGGCATAAGTGGAACAGGAAATTTTAACCACCAGGGTACTCCGGGCGTATTTACGATATGCATCCAGTATTGTTTGTTGCCGCTAAAAGAAGTGATCAGAAACGTAAATATGGCTAACACCATTGTTACGGCAATGTTGCCGGTAACATTTGCCCCTCCCGGGAAAAACGGGATGAGGCCCATTAAGTTATTGATAAAAATAAAAAAGAAGATGGTGAGTAAAAACGGCACATACCTTTCGTATTTTTTTTCACCGATTGCGGCTTTGGCAATATCGTCGCGAATGAATAAGATCAGAGGTTCCAGCAATGATTGCAATCCTTTGGGAGCCATTCCTGTTCTTTTTTTATAAGAATTGGCCACTGAAATAAAAATCACACTGATAATGATCAGGCTTATAAATATAGCCATTACGTTTTTAGTGATCGATAAATCAAGCGGAAGATGTTGTTCTGCATGTGCATCATTACCAAGCTTTACAATTTTTCCTTTATTTTCACCATCGTGAGCAATTTCAAAACCTTTATAACTGGCATGACCATGCTCAAAATGTGCAGAAGAAAAACAGTAGAAATCGCCTTCATCTATTAAAATAACCGGTAATGGGATGGCTATGGCATGTTCGCCGATATCCATGATATGCCAGCTATATGAATCAACAATATGCTCGATGATAGCTTCGCCGGCATTATATTCCGCTTTAACTTTTTCGTGATTTTCTGTTTCGGACTTCGAAGCATATAGGCCTGAACCTAATGTTATTAGAAGAGAAAGTAAAGCCCACCTTATAAAACTTAAATCCTTCAACCTGTGTATATTGACCATCTGTAATTTACTCTGTTCGCAATAGGCTGCAATATTACCAATAATTCATGAATTAATAAAAATTTTTGGTCATTATTTTATACAGATTATTAATAAGTTATCATGGCCGGATTATATTTTAAATGAGCGGTCAAAGTTTGATTTTTCTCAAAAATTCCGTATATTTATTCAATTGCCTAATGTAAGAACCAAAAATAAAACCATGAAAAAGTTTATCTTATTTACAGGATTTCTGATGATGATGGTAAGTTGTACAAATACAAAACCTGAGGCCATTGATTTAAAAGCAGAGGTTGTACAGATAAAATCTATTCTTGAGCAATACGTTATCGCCAATGAAAACCAGGATTTTGAGTTAATTCAAAAAATTTGGGCAACCGACGACAATATCATTATGATTGGAACCGATTCCGACGAAAGACTGGTAGGTTGGGACAAAATTAAAAAAGCCATAAAACATCAATTTAAAGAATTTCAGGAAACCTATATTACGGTCAGCGATCAGATTATCAGAATTAACGAAACCGGAAATACGGCCTCTTTTAGCGAGCTCTTGGCTTATAACTTCATTTACAAAGAAGAAGCCAAAAGTTTTAAGGGCATGCGATTTACCGGGGTATTGGAAAAGATTGGCGGAAATTGGCTATTGGTCCAGGGACATTTATCCATTCCGGCCGAAGTAGAAATGAATGAAGTTTATTAATTTTATACACATTCTTGTTGTAGCATAAACCAGGAATTTTCCGGCAAGTAACTTAAATTTAAAATGATATAAAAATGTCGAAACCAAAAATAGTGGCTAAATTTCCAAAAGCCATCGAAATGGAAGCAGGTAATTACTACTGGTGCGCCTGTGGCAAAAGTGCCAAACAACCCTTTTGCGATGGATCACATAAAGGCAGTGAATTCAGTCCTAAAGTTGTTAAAATAGAAAAAAAACAAACGGTTTACTGGTGTATGTGCAAACAAACCAAAAATCCGCCATTTTGCGACGGCACACACAAATCAATTTAGTTTTTCTTACTTAAAGCATTGATTAAATCGGGATTTCAATCCATCCGTTTTTAAAATTCATTAGTTTTTTAAAACCGATTTCTCTTAAAAGATTTATGGTTTCAGGAATGAATAAAGCAAGTTCGCCCGGCTTGTGTGCGTCCGAACTTACGGTAATCGGAATGTGAAGCTTTTTCATTTTTTTCAGAATCTTTGCCCCCGGAAAAAGCGAATCCGATCTTTTTTTATACAAACCCCTTGTATTTACTTCCACGATCGTGTTTGACGATTTGATCAGATCGAGGGTTTGATCAATTTCATTTTGATACCAAACTTCATTTTCGGTGAAATACCGATTACGATTGTGCATTTTAATTTTATCCAGATGCCCGATGATATCCGGTCGCTGTGTATCTATCATCTCATTCAATTGTCCGAAATAATTTTTAACCGCATGTTTTATATTCCCGCCATAATAATCTTTCAAACCTGTATCATAAGGCTCATGGCTTTTCCCGTCGATGAACCATAAATTTTCATCATTTTCATTTCTGACCAGATGAACGGAACCGATGGTATAATCCAGCTGAAAATTTTCAGTAATTTGCTTAAAATCATCTGTAATTCGGGGGATATAATCAAATTCGAGCGAACACAATACATCAATCTGGTCCTTATATTTTGATTTTAGCTGATTGATTTCAGAAATATAGTTGGAGAGTCGGTCAGCATCGATGGCATATTTATTTTTAAAAGGCATCGGGGCATGTCCCGAAAATCCGAGGGTTGAAAATTCCAATTCCAATGCTTTTCTGATGTAGGCTTCCGGTTCTTCAGATCCGTCGCAATAGTGTGTGTGGGTATGTAAATTAAACAATTTCATTTTATTCGCCATCATCATCAACCTCAATTACTTTATAAACTTTATCGGCTCGCCTGATCAACCCTTTTACCGGAATGGAGCAAAACTCACCCTTAACTGTTTTTTGCACGCTTTTTTCATCCACCCTGATTTCTTCCAGTATGTCTTCATATACTCCCGTTGTCGAGCCAATTATTTTTATCTCATCGCCCAAATTCAAATCGCGGGTTTCCATTTTAACTTCTATCACGCCAAGTTTAGAGAAATAATTGGTTACCTTTCCCACATAAATTTTGCGTTTTGTAGCCTGCGATCCGTATCTTTCGGTCCATTCGCCGGTTTTGCGTCCCAAATAATATCCGTCCCAAAATCCACGGTTATAAACGCTGCCCAAACGGGCATTCCATCGATCGATTCTTTCTTTGGTGTAATTTCCGTCAAAATATGCCTGAACCGCTTCTTTATAACATTCCACAACGGTTTTAACATATTCGGGCGACCTTCCCCGTCCTTCAAGTTTTAACACCCTAACACCAGCTTTTAATATCAAATCAAGAAATTCAATGGTATTTAAATCTTTCGGCGACATAATGTATTCATTGTCCACCTCCAGTTCAATTCCGCCATCTTTATCGGTAACCTTATATGGCCTCCGGCAAACCTGCAAACAGGCACCTCGGTTGGCCGACGAATTTAAATTATCCAGACTGAGGTAACATTTGCCTGAAACTGCCATGCACAAAGCTCCGTGTGCAAAAATTTCAATTTGGATTTGTTTACCCGATGGGCCGCATATATTTTGTGCTTTAATGGCATCCGTAATGGCCCTTACCTGCTTCAAATTAAGCTCCCTGGCTGTTACCATTACATCGGCAAACTGGGCATAATATTTTACGGCTTCTATATTGGTAATATTGCTTTGGGTTGACATATGAACTTCCATACCAACCGAATTAGCATATTGGATCACACTTTGGTCAGACGCAATAATGGCCGTTATTTGATTGGTTTTGGCAGCATCCACAATTTGTTTCATCAATGCCAGCTCCTCATCATAAATTACCGTATTGAGGGTAATATATGTTCTGACACCTTTTTCATTGCAGATGTGGGCAATTTTGGCCAGATCATCCAACGTAAAATTATTGGAAGATTTCGACCGCATATTCAATTGTTCCACGCCAAAATATACCGAATCGGTATCTGCCTGCAAGGCTGCCGTTAAAGATTCGTAAGAACCGACAGGTGCCATTATTTCAACCCGATCTTTATTCATTCAAATAATTTTTTTGCAAAAGTACGAGTTTCGCACCAATTGAAATGAATCACAAATTTTATTTGTTATTTTGCATTTCCTTTTAACCGAAGCTGAACATCAAATAAAGAAAATCCCCGGTGGATTGATAATTTTTAATCTTGAAAAACAAATCATCAAATGAATATAAATCCATTTTTAACCGATTGGAACACCCCTTATCATACAGCGCCTTTTAATCAATTCAAAGTCGAACATTATTTACCGGCCATTGATCAATTGATAGATGAAGCCAAGAAAGAAATAGATACCATTGTGGCCAATCCCGAAAAGGCAAACTTCGAAAATACCATAGTGGCACTTGAATTGGCAGGTGAAAAATTAAACAGGCTCGCCGGTGTGCTTTATAACCTGAATTCGGCAGAAACCAATGATGAACTTCAATCAGTGGCTCGTGAGGCTTCCCCAAAACTGACCGAATATGCCAATTATATTTCGTTAAACGAAAAGCTATTTGAAAAGATTAAATCTGTGTATGAAAACAGGGATCAGCTTTCGCTGAATGCAGAGCAAAATTATTTACTTGAACATACCTATAAAAACTTTGTTCGCAGAGGTGCCGGATTGAAGGGTGAAGCCAAAAAAAGATATTCGGAGATCAGTACCGAATTGGCCAAATTATCGCTGAAATTTGGAGAAAATGTATTGGCTGAAACCAATGCATTCTCACTTTTGATAACGGATGAAAAAGATCTTCAGGGTCTGCCCGAAGCTGTTATTGAGGCAGCGGCCCAATTGGCAGGATCAAAGAAAAAAGAAGGTTGGATGTTCAATCTGCAATTTCCGAGTTATTATCCGTTTTTACAATTTGCCGATAACCGCAAACTGCGCGAAGAAATTTATCGCGCTTCGGGCAGCAGGGCTTTTAAAAATAACGAATTCAACAACGAACAAATCATTAAAGAAATCGTTTCACTGAGATTGGAACTGGCAAATTTATTAGGTTTTAAAACCTATGCTGATTATGTGCTGGAAGAACGCATGGCTCAAACCCCCGAAAAAGTGAACACATTTATTGAGAATTTACATCAGGCTTCCAAACCATTTGCCGAAAAAGAATATGCCGAAATCAGTGCACTGGCAAAAGCAGAAGGACTTGAAGGAAAACTTGAACGCTGGGACTGGGCGTATTATACTGAAAAATTGAAAGCCCAAAAATTCGGTTTTAAAGAAGAGGAAGTAAAACCATATTTTCAATTGGAAAAAGTGCAGGGGGGCGTTTTTGAACTGGCCAACAGGCTATATGGGCTTACTTTTAAAGAAAATAAAGAAATCCAGGTTTATCATGATGAGGTGAGTGCATACGAAGTATTTGATGAAGACGGGCGTTTTTTATCAATTTTGTACCTCGATTTTTTCCCGCGCGAAGGAAAGCGCGGAGGTGCGTGGAGCAACGATTACCGTCCGCAGAGCAATATAAACGGAAATTCAATACGGCCCGTGATTACGGTGGTATGTAACTTTACCAAACCCACGCCCAGCAAACCTTCATTGTTAACTTTCAGGGAAGTTGAAACCTTCCTGCACGAATTTGGCCATGCCCTTCATGGAATGCTCGCCAATACCACTTACCCCAGCCTGTCAGGTACAAATGTTTACTGGGACTTTGTAGAATTGCCTTCGCAAATGATGGAAAACTGGGCTTCGGAAAAAGAATGGCTCGATTTGTTTGCCATGCATTATCAAACAGGCGAAAAATTGCCTGATGTACTGATCCAAAAACTGGTTGAAGCTAAAAACTTTTTGGCGGGCTATGCCAGCGACCGGCAACTTAGCCTGGGCATGTGCGATATGGCCTGGCACTCCATTACTGCTCCTGTAACCGAAAAAGTGGCAGATTATGAAAAAGCCGCCATGCGGCCAACCGAACTTTTCCCGGAAGTTGAAGGCACCTGCACAAGTACGGCCTTTTCGCATATTTTCGGAGGAGGTTATGCCGCCGGTTATTACAGTTATAAATGGGCCGAAGTGTTGGATGCCGATGCTTTTGCGGCCTTTAAGGAACACGGTATTTTCGATAAAGCCACCGCAACTTCATTCAGAAAAAACATACTCGAAAAAGGAGGAACACAACATCCCATGCAATTGTATGTTAAATTCCGCGGCCACGAACCCAAAGTGGATGCGCTGCTGGAAAGAAGCGGGTTGAAGTCGTGAGGAGTGATTCGTGAAGCGTGAACGGGGGCACTCCACCTTACCCTCATTGTCCTCCGAAACTTTAACACAGGAGGCAGTCGTGACAATCATAGTCATTTGATGGACATACAATTCTAATACATTGTAATACTTTGTTATTCATTGTATATTTATCGTTATTAGGTTATTATAATTTGAACTATTGAACCACCCTGAACCATTGAACCAGTTTAAACCTTAAACGGATAACAAATTTGACAGCGATGGCATCCATTAACTCTATCCGAAGAATAAAAGTTTGACAGAAAATACTTACCTTTCAATTGTAAAAATCAACCTAATTAATATCGCATGGATTCGATTAACTTATGGAATACGCTTGCCATTACATTGTTGACTGTGATTGGCGGAATATGGACTTTTTTCAAATTGTTTTACAAATATAAAACCAAGGTTTTATTTATCACAAATTGCCAAATTCTGCATAAAACCATTTGGGAAGCAATGTGTCAGCGGCCCGAATTAAAAATCAAAAAACACGGAAATGAGGATTTTGCATTCCGGCCCCTCGTACTTTTGCCACATAGCCTTAAAAAATATTCGGACGTAAAAAATGGTCAAAAAGCCATTTTGGAAAACGTAAATTCAAATGGTGAAAAAAACCTGAAGATCATTGCAGAAATTTACTGGATACCCCAGGATCTGGATCCGTGGAACACCATCCGGCACCCGGTTTTTTCGCTGATCCTGCGCCGGTATTTCGGGATCGAGCGCCCGATGTACCAGGATGAAGACATTGATGATACCAGGAGAAATCCGGACTGGATGCCCGTCAGGCATTCGGATGAACACCTGCTGGCACTGAACCGGGCCGATCAGGCAACCAAAACGATACTTTGGGCCGTATCAACGGCATATACCTATCGTTTTTTCAATCCATATGATGGCACCTACCACCGAAAAACTGCACCCGACAACTTTATCGAATACTGCGGATTGTCAATTATTTTACACAAACGCTCGTTGGCGCATTCTGAAAAAGATTAATTGAAATGAAATCTCCTAATAAAAATGAAAAATAAAATCGGTCTTTTTTTTCTGCTGGCTTTTGTCCTGAACGCCTTTTCCCAAACCTTGCCCGAAGATGAAAAATATGTACCCGAAACCAATCCGGCGGTGCTGGCCAAACTGAGCCAATGGCAGGATATTAAAT
>CAYNTB010000006.1:0-3618 GCA_964399905.1 uncultured Bacteroidales bacterium
CAGTATAAAATATCTGTGTGACAGAAGATTTGGAATCGGATCAGATGGTTTAATGATTTTGAGTAATCATCCGGATTTTGACTTTGCAATGACTTACTATAATTCCGATGGGCATGAAGGCAGTATGTGTGGCAATGGTGGCCGGTGCATCGTCGCTTTTGCAAACATGGCGGGAATAAACAAAAAAAACTTGAACTTTATGGCAGTTGATGGCCCTCATAAAGGTGAAATTTTACAAAAACATGGACATGATTTGCTCGTCAGGCTTAAAATGAGTGATGTTTCTGAGATCAGAACCTATAAAAATCATTATGAAATAAATACCGGGTCGCCTCATTATATTGAATTTGTAAATGATTTAGAAACAAAAAATGTTTTCGAGTCCGGAAAAATGATCCGAAACAGTAAAGCTTTTAAGAAAGAAGGAATTAATGTAAATTTCATTCAGCAGGGAACCGGGCAATTATCGGTAAGGACCTATGAGCGAGGCGTTGAGAACGAAACCCTTTCCTGTGGAACCGGAGTAACTGCATCAGCTATTGCATATGCACTCAAGAATAACATTCTGCATGAAAAGCTGCAAATTAACACACTTGGGGGCCCGTTAACGGTTAGCTTCGAAAAAGAAGGAAGTATTTTCAGAAATGTGTGGCTCGAAGGCCCTGCAACCTATGTTTATAAAGGAGAAGTAACAATTGATTAATGGTTATTAACAAGGAAAATATTATTTTAAGGGCTGTTGAGCCATCTGATGTTGAAATCATCCTGCAATGGGAGAATAATCCGGAATCCTGGCATCTGAGCAATACCCTGATGCCTTTCTCCAGGTTTGATATCGAGCAATTTGTTTTCAATGCCAGTAAAGATATTTTTGCAACGAAACAACTTCGTTTAATGGTTGATTTAAATCAAAATAATGAAACATATCAGGCCGGATGTATAGATTTATTTGATTTTGAACCCATGCACCAAAGGGCCGGGCTTGGTATCCTGATAGATCAAGATTACCGTAATCGGGGCATAGCATCAATTACGATTGATCTGATTGTTGAGTATGCTTTCAAAACATTAAACCTTCATCAACTTTACTGCAATATTGAGTCGGACAATGGGATTAGTTTGACATTGTTTCAAAAAAAAGGATTTCAGATCATCGGTTTAAAAAAAGAATGGAATTTAAGGGCAGGTGAATGGGTTGATGAATATATTTTACAATTGTTGAATAAAAATTAAATGATGATTTTATATTATGGCATATTATCATTCTAAATATCAAAATTTTAGAAAAAAACCAAGATTACACCGATTGGTTATTTATTTACTTATTTTGTTAATTGCGATAGCACTGACTGTCGGTTATTTCATTTATGAGTTAATTAGCAAGCCAAATGTATGGGTAAAAGAAGGCCAGGATTTTTCAATTTATATCCCAACAGGTTCAAATTTCGAGAATGTCAAAAACATTTTATACGAAAATGGATTGATCATACATCGCAAAAATTTTGAATGGTGGGCACGCAAGAAAAAATATCCTGAAAATATTAAACCCGGCAAATACTTGATCACCAATGGGATGTCTAATAATGAACTGGTCAATCATCTCAGGTCAGGAAATCAGCAACCCGTCAATCTTATATTTAATAATATACGCGACCTGAATCAGTTATCCAAAAGAATTTCCGAACAAATTGAACTGGATTCAGCCACCATTATTCATACCCTGAAAGATACTGCATATATTGCCAGTCTGGGTTTTGACAGCCTCACCATCACTACACTTTTCATTCCGAATACCTATGAAATTTTTTGGAATGTTGGCATCAAAACATTCATGGATAGAATGCAAAGGGAATATGAAAATTTTTGGAATTCTGATCGAAGATCTAAGGCCGAATCCTTGAATATGAGCATCTCAGATGTGGTAATACTGGCTTCGATCTTAGACAAAGAAACCCAGAAAAATGATGAGAAACCAATTATCGCAGGAGTGTATATCAACCGCTTAAAACGAAGCTGGTTATTACAGGCAGATCCCACCCTGATTTTTGCCATCGGAGATTTTAATATTAAACGGGTTCTAAATGTCCACAAAGAAATTGATTCACCTTACAATACTTATAAATATAAGGGCTTGCCTCCAGGTCCGATCTGTATCCCGTCCATTTCTTCCATTGATGCGGTTTTAAACTATTCACAGCACAATTATCTCTATTTTTGTGCGAAAGATGATCTTTCCGGCTATCACGTTTTTGCAAGAAGCTTTGAACAGCACAATATTAATGCTGAAAATTACAGAAGGGCTCTTGACAAACTAAGAATTTGGAAATAAGCACCTTTTGACATTAATTCCCGAAGGCATCGTCAAATGACTAAAGTAATATTTTAGGGAAATATGAATGAAATAAAAACTATTTTATGGGATTGGAACGGCACCTTACTGGATGATACCGAAATTTGCAGAAATATCATCAATCGTTTGTTATCTGAGCGAAATCTTCCTGCCTTAAGTCCGGAACGATACCAAAAAATATTCTCATTCCCGGTCAGGTCTTACTATCAAAAGGCCGGCTTTGATTTTTCAACAGAGCCCTTTGAAAAACCGGCCGATGAATTTATTTTTTCATACAAGCAAAATATTCACAAGGCTGCTTTACATGATGATGCAAAAGAAATGCTTGATTATTTTGAGCAAAAATCGATGTCGCAATATGTTCTATCAGCCATGGAACAGCATGCACTCGACAATTCTATTATAAATCTGGGAATACAAAAATATTTTATAAAAATTTCAGGCATCGATAACCACTATGCGCACAGTAAGACTGATAATGCCATCAATCTGGTTCGCAAAAATAGAATGAAGCCAGAAGAAATTTGCCTGATCGGTGATACCATTCACGACCATGAAGTTGCCCAGGAAATTGGGTGTCGTTGCATTTTAATTGCAAATGGGCATCCATAAAAAGATCGATTGCTGGAAACAGGACGAATTGTTTTAAATTTATTAACTGAACTCAAAAACCATTTTAACCACTAAAAACTGTACGATGAAAATAGTGAAACACCCCGAAGAAGCGATAAACCATCACATCATTAAGAAAGGAAGTACGATATATACCGCCGGTAATGCTGCCACACCTCAAGTACTGCTCAGACAACTTGCAAATGATGATCAGATCAAAAACATCAACCTCCTGAGTGTTCTTCTACTGGGGGATGTTGGAGAGTTATTCAGCAAGAAAGTTTGTGAGCGCATTACTCACCGGGTAATCTTCAATGGTTCCAATTCGAGGCAGGCTGTTAATGACGGAAGGGCTTCATACCAGCTCATTCATTTATCTGATATTCCACGTCAATTAAAAGAGAGCATACATCCTGATGTTGTGTTGCTTACGGTTAGCGGACCAGATAACGGTGGCAATTACAGTTACGGAACGACTGTTGAAGGAGTACAGGCAGCCATAGAAACTGCAAAACAACACGGAGGGATTGTTATTGCAGAAAAAAACAAACAAATGCCATTTATACTTGGCACAACCATCCATTCAAAAGAAATTGCTTATCTGATCGAAACAGATTACGAATTACCCAGCAGTCCGGTTGAGGAACCAGACGAAC
>CAYNTB010000006.1:3628-3904 GCA_964399905.1 uncultured Bacteroidales bacterium
ATCAAAATCGGAAGATTAATAACTGAATTATATATTGAAAATGGATCGACCCTGCAATACGGAATAGGAGAGGTTCCCGAAGCAGTGACTTCAGGAATTATGAATAAAGGCGTGAAAGATTTAGGAATCTTCACGGAGTTGTTCTCAGACTCGATGCACCGATTGATAGATGCCGGGATAGTGACAAACAAATACCTTGACGCCCGGTTTTCGAGAGCCACAATTTTTTTGGCAAACGACAGTAAGGGATACCGCTGGTATCATGCAAACAGTTCC
>CAYNTB010000006.1:3963-7332 GCA_964399905.1 uncultured Bacteroidales bacterium
ACCAACAGTATTATTAACATTGCAAGGCAACCAAAAATGACAGCCATAAACAGCGCCATGGGCGTTGACCTGCACGGCAATATTTGGGCCGACTCTTTAAAAGCCCGTCAAATCTACAGCGGCATTGGCGGACAGGCAGATTATTTAAGAGGTTCCTACTTATCAGAGGGCGGTAAGCCAATTATCGCAATGAAATCCACGACCGACAAAGGCGAATCCAAAATAGTCGACCTCTGTCCTGAAGGAATTACAACAACAGCAATAGCCGCTGATCCAGTAATTATTGTCACAGAAAATGGTGCTTTTAATCCCAAAGGGCTCAACTTTGCAGAACATGCAGTTGGGATAGCTCATCTTGCGGCCCCTAAATACAGGGATGCACTTCTGAAAAAGATTTACGACAGCGAGGCTTTTCATAATCCGAGGGAAGCGCTGAAAGATGTTTTCCCAAAAGGATTCATTGCTTACGAACATATTTGATAAAGCAATTTTTATTCTTTCGATCTTTTAAGGTTTCCGTTTTCAAAGACTTCTGTCTTCTGGAGGGTGCCATCTTCCGAAAAATATTCCCATTTTCCTTCTTTCAGTGAGTTGACATATAAACCAATGGCTTCCGGTTGGCCATTGGGGTGAAACATCTTAAATATTCCTTCCTTTACATCGTTTTTCTGATAACCCTCTAGTTTTATGCTTCCGTCTGTGTGAAATTGAACCCAGGGTCCATCTTTTAAATCATTTTTATAGTTCAGTTCTTCGGCCACAATATTATTTGGGTAATATTTTCTCCAAAGCCCTGATTTTTTGTAGTCCTTATAAAATTCTTCCGACAGGAGAATTCCGTCATATTCGCTATAATACTTCCAGACACTGTCTTTTTGCTGGTTTAGATAATTTCCTTCGGCCATCAATTTTCCATTCCGGTGATATAATTTGGTACGCGATTGTTTGGCCTGATTATAAATATACGACTCGGCCCTCAATTTACCGTCGGGATAATAATATTTGAATAATCCGAAGGCCATATCGTTTTTAAAACTCCCTTCATATTTCAGGAAACCCATATCATCATACATTTTCCAATAACCCTGCTTCCATCCATTAGCATCTATTTGGTTCAGTTGTGTTTGTCCAAATGAGGATAGGCTGATTAAAAAGATTATCATCTGTAATAGCAATTTACCTTTCAGCATTTTTTATCGTTTTAGGCTTATAAAATTAAATGTTTTTAAAGACATTGAATTATTAACTTTGTTTCGGTAAAAATATTTGATTTAATTATAATTATTGTGAATAATTACGCTTCTAAACTATTAGACGATGCCATTAATGAACTGGTTAAACTGCCCGGTATAGGACGAAAGAGTGCTTTACGATTAGCCCTTCATTTGTTAAAACAACCAGTTGATGCGGTTGATCAATTTGGCCATACAATTACAAAAATGAGGCATCAGATCAAACAATGCAATATTTGCCATAATATTTCTGACACCGACACATGTGAAATTTGTTCAAATCCTAAAAGGGATGGGTCGATCATTTGTGTTGTTGAAGACATCCGCGATGTGATGGCCATCGAAAACACTTCACAATTTATTGGTTTATACCACGTATTGGGAGGAATTATTTCACCCATGGAAGGTATTGGCCCTGATGATCTCCAGATTAAAAGTCTTGTTTCCCGTGTTAAAGAGAGTCAGGTGGTCGAAGTAATAATGGCTTTATCCACAACCATTGAAGGTGACACGACTAATTTTTACATTTACAAACAATTGCAAAACCTTGATATAAAAATAACAACCATTGCAAGGGGTGTTTCGATTGGCGATGAGCTCGAATATGCTGATGAAATTACACTTGGACGTTCAATCCTGAACCGCACAGTATATCATTCGGGCCTGTAAAAATTAATAAGAAGCCACACCGCCATCTGCTCCGCTCGAATCGGACGCACCTGACATAATACCGGTTTCCGGATCATAAATAATGCCCATCAGGCTTCCGATACCTCCAACTTCAATCAAAGTATGGCCCATTAATTCCAAGGTCCGCCTGGTGTCATTTGATATGGCCCATCTTTCGTATCTCACCTGATCAGGCAACCATTGATGATGAATTTTGCCTGCTTCAATCGCAGTTCTGATATCCATTTTATGATCAATCACGTTTAAAACAGTTTGTAAAACAGAGTTTATGATGGTTCTTCCACCCGGACTCCCAATCACCAAATAGGGCTTGCCATCTTTCGCGATAATGGTTGGGGTCATACTCGACAACATTCTTTTTCCGGGCGCCACCAGATTTGGAACACTTCCAATTTGTCCATTGGTACGGGTTATGCCAGGAACAGGATTAAAATCGCCCATTTCATTATTCAACAGAAATCCCAACTCTTTGGCAAACATTTTACTTCCATAACTGCTTTCAAGGGTATAGGTTAATGAAACTGCATTCCCATCCTTATCCATAACCGAAAGATGTGTCGTATTATCACCTTCATATATTTGACTAAACTTTGATGAATCACTCACCGATGCCTTTTCCCCATCAAAAGAAGCCATCATATTTTTAGCATAAGATTTAGAGAGTAGCCTATCAAGCGGCATATCGGGGTTAAAATCAGGATCACCCAAAAATTCTGCCCGGTTGGCATATCCACGACGCATAACTTCTGTCAGTAAATGCAAATATGCAGCAGAATTAAAACCAATTTCTTCAAGATTATAATTTTCAAGCATATTCAGCATTGAAATCATTGTAACTCCTCCCGAACTTGGCGGAGGCATTGAATAAACATCATATCCACGATATTCCCCCACAACTGGTTCCCGCTCGATGGCCTCATATTTCAACAGATCTTCTTCGGTAATGATACCACCCCGATCCTGAATATATTTTACAAGCAATTCTGCGGTTTTTCCTTTATAAAACCCATCCCGGCCATGGTCCCTGATTCGCTCAAGTGTGGCCGCCAGTTCAGCCTGGATCCACAGTTCTCCCGGCTCCCTATAACTCCCATCTTTGCATAGCAAAAAGTTCGAAAATTCAGGCATCGACTCTGCATATCTTTTCTTAAATGAAATGGAATGATTATAAAGGGTCCATGTAAATGGAAATCCATTTTTAGCCAAATCAATTGCCGGTTGAACAACTTCTTTCCAATCGAGGACTCCGTATTTTTGTTGTGCCATATATAATCCTGCCACTGTACCGGGAACCCCAATTGCCAGTGCACCCTCATGATTTGAATTCTCAAAAATATTTCCATTCTCATCAAGGAACAGGGTGCTGCTTGCATTCAGAGGTGCTTTTTCTCTGAAATCAAAAGTAGTAACATGACTGGTTTTATCCATAAAAACCAAAAAACCACCT
>CAYNTB010000006.1:7347-17316 GCA_964399905.1 uncultured Bacteroidales bacterium
GCCCATGCGGGACAATCGGACCAGATGAAATGGTTAGCAGCAATGGCAGCATCAATTGCATTACCTCCTTTTTCTAAAATATTTCTGCCCACTTCCGAAGCATTCAATGATGTAGAACTCACCATTCCGTTTCGGGCAAATGTTTGTGCATTAATCTGAATTGAGATTAGAAAAGCGAGAACAACCAAAATGACTTTTCGATTGTTTCTGTGCTTCGGGTTTTTTGAATGGCTATTCATTGTGACTTTTTTATGAAAAAATTTATTGAAAATTTTAATAATTATCCAACTTATTTGTTGCTGCAAATATCGGCAAGTTTTATTTCTTATAGCTGATTCATCGATAAATTAAAGGAAAATGTATGGTCTAAAATTAATTAATCGAATAACTCGAGTTGGTTTTCTGTCGCATATATTTCTTCAGAAACATTATCTGCATAATTGTTGATGAACGGATTGATCATTTTTTTGATCAATTTTGTAGGAGTGGTTTTTCGTGCCTTACAATAATTTTTTAAGGATTTTTTTTGTCGGGAGCTTATTTTAAAAGCAACTACCTTATAAGTCGTTTTTCGCTTTCTTCGTTTACGTTTTACAGGCATTCGGTACAAATTGAGTTTAAAAACACTAAGTTAAAAAAATTAACTCATCAAAACCAAGGCTCAGGAAATAAATCCATGAATGTCTTCCATTATTTTAAAAGCCAGGTTTTGAGCTTTTTCCATCGTTGAACTTTCAGCATAAATTCTGATAATGGCCTCAGTATTGGATCTTCGCAAATGGATCCATTCTTGATCAAAAATAATTTTAAGGCCATCAGTTGTGTTAAGCTTATGGCCTTGGTATTTATTTTCTAATTTTTTTAACAACAATTCAACATCGAGTGATTTCGGTAAATCCACTTTGTTTTTCGAAATGTAATACGATGGATATTTAGATCTTAATTCAGAGCACTTTAATCCCGATTTTGCCAGATGAGTTAAAAATAGTGCGATCCCAACAAGTGCATCTCTGCCATAATGCAATTCAGGATAAATAACACCCCCATTTCCTTCACCACCGATAACAGCATTTGTTGATTTCATCATGTTAACCACATTAACCTCTCCAACTGCAGATGCAGAATAACTTCCACCATGAGTTTCAGTAATATCTTTCAAGGCCTGGGTAGATGACAGGTTAGAAACAGTATTGCCCAAATGGCTCTGAAGAACGTAATCTGCCACGGCAACCAGGGTGTATTCCTCACCAAACATGCTCCCATCCTCATTAATAATCGCCAAACGATCTACATCCGGGTCGACCACAAACCCAAGGTCACATCCCCTTGCCCTGACAATTTCGGAAATATCAGCCAAATGTTCAGGTAAAGGCCCAGGATTATGATGGAATAATCCGGTAGGTTCACAATATTATTCCTAAATATTTTTAACACCCAGCCTTTTCAATAATTTCGGCAAAGCAATGCCTCCTGTTGAATTCACACAATCAATGGCAATATTAAACCCGGCCATACGAATGGCGTCTTCATCAACCAATGGCAATGACAGGATCAATTCGATATGTTTATCAATAAAAGTATCGTCTTCGAAATGTTTTCCGAGCGCTTTGATGCTAGCGAAAGAAAAATCTTCGCTTTCGGCAATTTTCAATAATTCGGCCCCTTCTTCTGCTGAGATAAATTCTCCTGATTCATTCAGTAATTTGAGGGCATTCCATTCAGCAGGATTATGACTGGCAGTTAGGATTATACCACCATCCGCTTTTAAATTTATAACTGCTATTTCTACCGTAGGGGTTGTTGATAAGCCAATGTCTGTTACATCAACAGACATGGCATTTGCAGTACTGATTACCAAATCATTAAGCAATTTACCCGATATTCGCGCATCACGGCCAATAACAAGTTTAATTTTTCCCTTAGCAGATTTATTTTTAAGAAAACTTACAAATGCAGCTGTAAATTTTACGATGTCGAGCGGTGTGAGATTTTCACCGGGTTCACCACCGATGGTTCCGCGAATACCCGAAATTGATTTAATTAATGCCATATCTTTGCCACAAAATTAGAAAAATATACGTATGTTTATGTTAACAAAATGATTATTTTTGTCGCCACAAACAACTGATTAACTGAACCGAAATATGATGATGAGCAATTTCGAGGAAACTGAAAATGAATATCAAATACATGACCTGATTTCACGCTTCGAAAGTATGGTGGCACGCAACAAAGATTTATTTTTTGATGTTCAGGAATTTGAGGATATTATAGATTTCTACCTTGAAAGAAATGACTTAACCCATGCCAAACAAAGCATTATTTCAGCCATTAATCAGCATCCGGGCAGCATTATTTTTCAATATAAAAAAGCATTATTACTTATTGCATCGAGCAAGTATTCAGAAGCCATGCACCTGCTCGAGAAAATTGAAAAAATAGAACAGAACAATGCAGACATCCACCTTACAAAAGGGATGGTTTACAGTCATCAGAAAAAATATGACCAGGCTATTCGGGAATACCAAATTGCCATTCAACTGGCGGATGACCCCGAAGAAATTTACACCAATATTGCATTTGAGTACGAAAATATTGGCGATTACAGAGAAGCCATTTTTTATTTAAAAAAAATACTAGAGCTTAATCCTGAAAATGAAGCAATTATTTACGAACTCTCCTTTTGTTTCGAATTATCGAATCTTTCAGAAGAGAGCGTTAGTTTTTATACCGAATTTTTAGATAAAAACCCATATTCAAAATCTGCCTGGTTTAATTTAGGCATCGCCTATAACAATCTCGAATTATACGAAAAGGCCATTGTTGCTTATGATTTTGCCCTCGCTATTGACGAAACATTTGCTTCCGCCTATTACAACAAGGCCAACTCATACGCTAATATGGAGGAGTATGACAAAGCTATTGAATCGTATAACGAAACCTTCAATTACGAAGAACCCGAAGCAATGACCTATTATTACATAGGTGAATGTTATGAAAAAAATAAAAAATACATCGAAGCAATTGAACATTACCAAAAGGCATTAGATTTGGATGATAAATTAGCAGACGCATGGGTTGGAATAGGGCTTTGCAACAATGTGCTGAATAATTCAACTACCGCAATTAAATGTCTGAAACAGGCCATCGAAATCGAAGAAACCAATGCTGAGTATTGGTTTATGCTTGGCGACATACAGGAGAAAAACAACTTAATGGACGATGCCATTGAGTCATATGAAAAGGTCTGTGAACTGGAACCCACACATGCAGATATATGGTTGGATTATTCAAACCTCTACGCTTCGGAAAAGAATTACATAAAGGCTATCGAAATCTTAAAATCAGGAATTATTATCCAGCATGAGAATATAGAATTACAATACAGGCTTGTCGTATACCTTATCAATTCGGGAAGACAAAAAGAAGCATTCAGGCTCCTGGAAAATTGTTTAATTACGGATTATGATGCTCATGCAAAACTTTTCGACTACCAACCCGCTCTTCTGCAAAACATTGGTTTGATGAAAATCACTCAAGCTTTTAAAAAAGATATTTAAACATCCTCCATGGCTATAATGGAACTAAATTAACATTGCCGTTATATCAAGGAACATGAAAGAATATATCATATTAATTTTCAAAGGTATCAGCATGGGTGTCGCCAATGTGATTCCGGGAGTTTCAGGAGGAACCATTGCATTAATAACCGGTATTTTTGAAAGACTCATCCATTCATTAAAGTCTTTCGATCTGAAAGCCATTAAACTATTATTCAGATTTAAATTTTCTTCTTTTGCTGAACACACTGACTTTAAATTCCTGGCCTCTATTCTTTTAGGTGTTATCATTGCCATTATCAGCCTGGCTCGACTCTTTGATTATCTCTTTAACAATTATCCGGTTTATATCTGGTCGTACTTTTTTGGACTTGTGCTGGCATCAGTTTACTTTGTTGGTAAAACGATCAGAAAATGGACGCTTGCAGTGATTATCTCTTTTATTATCGGGACCGCCATTTCAATTTTTGTATCCATCCTGAACCCGGCAGGTGAGAATCAAAGCTTTCTGTACCTGTTAATCTGTGGAGTTGCAGCTGTTTGTAGCATGATATTACCCGGTCTATCCGGATCATACGTATTGTTGATTATGGGCAACTATAAACTGGTAATGATTGATGCAATCAACAATTTTGATCTAAATATATTAGTTCCGGTGGTTGTTGGAGCCGGTTTTGGTTTAATCGCTTTTTCGCATCTTCTATCATGGGTTTTCAGGAAGTTTAAAGATCAAACTATTTCTCTTTTAACAGGCTTTATTCTTGGTTCCGTAAGTATTTTATGGCCCTGGCAACAAAAAACCTACCTTTTAGATGAATTTGGACAAACAGTATTAAAGCATGGGGAACCGGTTGTAATCAGATACGAACGCATTATACCCGCAGATATCAATATTGAATTTGGGATTGCACTTTTTTTTATACTTTTGGGAATTTTAAGTATTTGGTTAATAGAATTTTTAGCAGAGAAATCGAATGATTAAAGGGTTAAAGTTATTTGCAAACGGCAGAAACAAAACTTATGGATTGATTGGCAGATCATTGACCCATTCATTTTCAAGCAAATATTTTGAACAAAAATTTAAAGCCGAGAACATTTCAAATACCAGGTATCTTCATTTTGAGATTAAGGATGTAAAAGAAATTCATAGGTTGTTAAAAGAGAATCCTGACGTAATCGGTTTAAATGTAACCATCCCCTACAAAAAAACCGTTATTCATTATTTGGATGAAATAGACAAGTACAGTATGTTTATCGGTGCGGTTAATACCATAAAGGTTATTCGAAAGGACGACACCATCTTTCTTTCCGGATACAATACAGATGCCTATGGATTTGAAAAAACACTGCTACCGATCTTGCAGCCACATCATACCAGAGCCCTGGTTTTAGGTACCGGGGGTGCCTCAAAAGCAGTTGTGTATGTTTTACGAAAAAACGGAATTGCCTATAAAGAAGTTACCAGAAGTCCTTATAAATCGAATCAGTTAGAGTATGGAATGATTTCTGAAAGTATTATTCGAAAATACAATATTATTATTAATACAACACCTGTTGGGATGTATCCTAACATTGATGAGTTGGTGAATATCCCTTATGAATTTATTAACCAGAATAATCTATTGTACGATTTAATCTACAATCCTGAAGAAACAAGATTTATCAAAGAAGGTAAAGCCAGAGGGGCCATCACAATGAATGGGACAAGGATGTTTGAATTGCAGGCAGAACGTTCCTGGAAAATTTGGAATAAAAAATTTAATCTTCCTTTCTGATTACTTCAATGATTAAATTGGTTGAATAAACGGCGATTGCGGCAATAACCGAAAGAAATGGAGCAATCACCACTCCCACCACACCGACAGTAACGGGGATATCGATATATTTATTGCCTTTTTCATCTTTAACAATTATACGATGAACATTACCTTCTTCGATAAGTTCTTTGATTTTTTCGAGCAATTCAGAACCTCTGACTTTAAATTCTTCTTTTATATTCATATCTTAAAATTACAAATATTTAAATTTCTTTTTACATTTGTTTAAATTGATATTATGAATTTCAGAAGTTTTTTTCGCATGTTGGGTCCTGGCCTGATTTATGCAGGAGCAGCCGTTGGGGTTTCACATTTGGTCCAATCAACAAGAGCCGGTGCAAGTTACGGCTTTGATTTAATCTTAATCTTATTATTGGCAAATTTAATTAAATATCCTTTTTTTGAGTTTGCCCCCCGCTATGTTTCAGCAACCGGGAACAGTTTAATCAATGGTTACCAAAAACTTGGAAAATGGGCGATAGTCTCGTATTCAATCCTGACATTACTCACCATGTTCTCAATTCAGGGAGCGGTAACAATCGTAACTGCTGGGATTGTGGCAAATGTATTCCATTTATCATTAAGCCCTGTTCTGATAAGTGGTATCATCCTGGGTGTTACAACCATCGTACTAATTATCGGACAGTATTCCATTCTTGACAAACTCATGAAACTCATTATTATCGTGCTTGCCATATCAACCATTATTGCAGTTATCTCAGCCTTTGGCAATAAATCGTTGATTGCTGATCAATCCGGCTCATTTGACTGGTTGAGCAGGCCTGATATTTTCTTTCTGATTGCCTTTATCGGATGGATGCCATCGCCGATTGATGTTTCAGTCTGGTCGTCGGTTTGGAGTGTTGCAAAAATTAAACAATTGGGGTTTAAACCAAGTATGCGACAATCGCTGCTCGATTTTAAAATCGGGTATATCGGCACCACATTTTTAGCACTTGGTTTTTTACTTTTGGGTGCCTTGATCATGCATGGAACGGGAGAGGAAATGTCGGCAGATGGAGCTGTTTTTGCCGGCCAACTCATAAATATCTACACAAGTAGCATCGGTAGTTGGGCACAGATAATAATCTCTATCGCCGCACTAACAACGATGTTCAGCACAACGCTTACCTGCCTGGATGCCTATCCAAGGGTTTTACAACCAACGACAGAAATATTGTTTCCCAGGATTAAGTTTTCGAAGGACCGACCGGGATTAATAAGGTTGATCTGGATTATAATACTGGTAATTGGTACACTTCTTTTACTCGGGATATTTGTTGACAGCATGCGTTTTATGGTCGACCTTGCAACAACCTTATCGTTTGTAACAGCACCCATTCTGGCATTTATGAATTACAAAGTGGTAACGGATAAACACATGCCCGAATCGGGCCGACCAGGACCAGTTTTAAAGTGGCTGTCGTGGATCGGTATTACATTTCTGACAATATTTACGCTCATTTTTATCGTCTGGCGCTTTTTTATTTAGAATGAAACAATGTAATCTGATGTTTCAGGCTTTATATTAAAAACAGTACATTAAACCGACTCTTGCGTGAAAATTAAATACATCATTGCCATCGCCTTCCCAAAAATTTTCATCTCCACCTGAAGCCGGTGTATATAACCATTGGTAATTAATTGATTTAACAAATTTAAAATTGAAATTAAAAATGAGATTTCTGTAATTCCAGTTTCCAATAATGGCTGCACTTAAATCGACCCAGTTTGCACGATAATCTTTAATTTGTGAATACCAAAAATCATTATTATGGACAAAGCGTTCAAATTGCACCCCTATCTTCTTATAAGATTTTAACCAACTTAGGTTTAGTGTTTGTAAATTACTTCCAGGCCCGATTCCGGCACCTAACAATTGCCCCTGATGGGTATATCCATGCCTAACCTGGCCATGCTGATACCAGCTGCCACCAGATCGGCTTTTTGTGGTTGGATTTGCTTCGAGTTGGCTTAATTCAAAATTTATTTTTAAGGTTTCATGAGTATTGAAGTTTAGTGGGAGCAGTTTTGTAAAACCAAGAACATAAGCCGAAGTATGTGAAAGCTGTAGCATCAGATCCCGATTATCCCAGGCATGGTCTTCACGTCCGTACTCTAAATATATCTCTGCCTGAGATTCAACCCATAACCAGCGCATAAAAAAGGATAAGAGTTGATCACGATTCATAAAATCTTCATTACTACCACCTGCCTTATCTTTACCTACAGGAATAAAAACCGGCAAATAATCATTCAGGCTGTTTCCCATTTCATGATGATATACCTGAAAACTCCTGATCATTCCCAGAAAAAGCCCCGGTATCCATTTTGGTTGGTAACTTAGAATTAATGCGTTCAGATATCGCCAGTCGTCGGGCAGATTGTTATAGCCAGATCCTTCCAATCGACCTGCAATTATTTGCCCTTCAAATGAACCAATTCCTGTTTTGACGGGTCGAACTGTATTGAAAGTTAAATGTTTAAAACCCGGTGCTGTATTTGTCATTAACAGGGTATTTCGTTGCCCGGGACCCCACCACAGGTTCTCATTGGAAATACCCAACGATAATCCACGATAATTTAACCGAATACTGCTTTGGCCCCAAAACATTTTATTGAAATTTGCTTCTCCGAACTTTTCGGGAAGATCCATTAAATAAGTTGGCGGGATTAGGAATTGTCCTGCATATATTTCTGAAAATGATGAGAAAGCTTTATTCTCGGCAAACACAAATTCAGGATTTAATTGTATGTGTAATGGTCCGTAAGCTGCATAGATTCCTGCACTGATCATCGCCTGATAACCCTTGGCCGGAATCATTGAACCATCATTAAATCCTTCCGGGTGATGACTGTTGAATTGCTGAACAATCTCAACCGGGAGTGCATAAAATTCCAATGTTTTGTTTCCAATAAGCAAGCCCTTTTGCTCAAAGGATATTAATTTATCGTCGAAATTTAAGTCACCGCCAAACCCTTTAAAAGCTTCTTCATACAATGGCCTGATAACAAATGAAAGATCCGGGTTAAAATTCCCGGATAATTGTTCATTCCGATAATAATCTTCAAGCGAAAGTGAACGGATAAAATTAGATTGAGCATAAACAGAACTGATGGAGCCGAAAATCATCAGAACAAGTATTAAAAATTGAGATCTATTAGTTTTCATCGAGTATTTATTATTTTTCATTCAATCAAACCTTAAAATATGCCAAGGTGTATTTCATGCATGAATAAAAATGTTTTCAAAATATTACCTGTGCCAACAAATAACTACAATTTAATACCTGCTGATGAACGTTGCTATTGGCCTGGTGGCGGCCATCTATTACATTTACGGATACCTGCTGATGAATGTTGCTATTCTTCTGTATAACAAATATATAAAAATGAATACTGAATCAAAAGAATATATTTAATAAAAGAAGATACTGATGAGATATAAACCCAAAAATTAATTTTAATCATTATCTTTAAATTTAAAATCAGACTGTAAAATAAAACGATGCACAGATCCAATGATCCATACTACGCTGACCGGACTTTTTTGAGATACTGGTTTTATATCCAAAAAATGTTCACTGCTATCATTGGATTCATTTCTATATTTATCTCACACCCGCTAAAATCATTAAAGTTAATCCGAACCCATAAATTTAGGATTCTGGTTAATGCCATAAAATATGAAACTCCGGGACAAATCATGGCGAACCTGAAAAATAGCATTTATGCAGAGATTTCGCCATCTTATCTTGGGAATGAAATTTTATTCTCAGCTTATGATCGTGAACAATACCTGGAAGAAAAAAAATTGGAATTAGAAAATTTCCTTACATCAGATAAACATCTTGAATTTTCTCACAAACAACCCAAATTAGCAATTGTTATCGTTTTATTTAACAAGGCAGAATTGACACTGGCCTGCTTGCAATCCATCAAGAAAAACACAAAATTGACATTTAAATTGATTATTGTCGATAATAATTCATCTGATCAAACCGATTTACTTCTCCAAAGAATTAAAGGTGCTGTCATAATCAGAAACAAGCATAACGAACATTTTATTAATGCCTGTAACCAGAGCCTTCAATACATAAAAGAGGATTATTTATTGTTTTTGAATAATGATACTGAGATTTATGATGGTGCAATTGACGTAGCCTTTAACGAACTTGTATTTGATCAGAAATGCGCCGCGGTTGGAGGCAAATTAATTTTACCGGATGGTTTTCTTCAGGAAGCAGGGAGCATAATCTGGAGTGATGGTTCATGCGTTGGTTATGGAAGAGGGCAACTGCCATACTTGCCTGAATTTAACTTTAAACGTGTCGTCGATTATTGTTCTGCTGCCTTTTTAATGACCAGAACCCACCTTTTCCGTGATCATGGTGGTTTCGATCAAAGTTTTGCACCCGCATATTACGAAGAAACTGATTATTGTTTATGGTTGCAGGAAAATAATTATGACGTGATATACAATCCGATGGTTATTGTGCGTCATTTTGAATTCGGGAGCGGGAAAATAAGTGATGCTATTGAACTCCATCAAAAAAATCAGAAGTTATTCTGCAACAAGCATAAAAAACAAC
>CAYNTB010000007.1:0-711 GCA_964399905.1 uncultured Bacteroidales bacterium
TTATTTAAAAAATTAAAGAGTGCGGGGGATTTTACCCAATTGATCGATTCAACAATGGTTTTTGGAAAAAGAACCCACAAATTTTTGTCTGCATGAATTACTTCCGGTTCAATGCCCTTCATGATGTTAAGACGTTTCTTAACTTCCGGCAATTCTTTATGGAACATTGAAAATGATCTCGACAAAGGTGGGTTGACATACAACACCCTGTTGTTTTTAGACATCTCAATGGCGGTGTATTTACAGGTACTGGCAATATTTAAATCCCAGGGCTGTAATCCATATACAATAATATCACGGTTTTTGATCATAGGTTAAACTTTGTCACATTTATATTAATGTGTTTGTTTGTAAACATCTTTATATAGTTCCAATACTTCTTTGGCCATGGTTTTCCACGAGAATTTATCTGCTTGTTTTAAACCTTCTGCAATTAGTTTCTCACGATATTCCCTGTCTGTTACAATTTTTTGAATTCCCTGGGTGATTTCTTCCGGTTTGTGTGGATCAACGATATGTGCATGTCCACCTGAGATTTCGGGCATGGATGAAGTATTGGAAGTAATGACAGGTGCACCGCTTCGCATTGCTTCAAGAATCGGAATTCCAAAGCTTTCTCTTAAGGAAGGATAAAGAAAGAGTTCACATAGATTGTAAATAGCCGGAAGATCAGTGTTTTTTATGTACCCCGTAAGCATGATGTGTTTCATC
>CAYNTB010000007.1:756-2319 GCA_964399905.1 uncultured Bacteroidales bacterium
GATAGGCAGCACCAAAATCCAACATAACTAAGGGAATTTTACGTTCCGATTGCTGAATGTAATTGGAATAGGCTTTTAACACATTGGGGGTGTTTTTTTTGGGATCGGTATTGCCAAGAAAAAATATGAACTCATCAGGCAGGTTGTATAAGGCTTTTACACGGTCGAGCTCCAGCTTATCGGTAATGGGCCTGAAATGTTCACTTACACCATTATAAACGGCTACAAGTCGTTCATCTTCTTTTGTATGGCCGAAAAAGCTTTTGATCCGGTCGCGCTCAAATTTTGATACGGTGATAATTTTTTTGCTTTTTTGAACATTTTTTGGGACCACAAAGCGGCGGTACATATTTCCTGTTTTCTGATACCAGGTACCTCCCTTTTTGAAAATACTGATGCTTTCCAGGTAAATAATATCGTGTAAGGTAATGATGAGCGGAATTTTGGTATTAACTGGAGCGGTATTGCTCGTACAATGCAAAATATCACAATTTTCACGACGGGCCGCTTTTGGTAGTGCAAATTGTTCCCAACTAGGGTAAGGGCCACCTTCAAGTTCTATAATTTTGAAATTGGCCTGCGATTTTAAACATTGTTTATCCTCGTCAGGTTTTACAAAAATAACATATTCGTTTTCTTTATCAATTTCCTGTAAATTATTGATCAATTCGAGTGCGACCATATCCATTCCGTGCTTTTTTTCGCGGAAGAGTCGCTGACCTTCAATGCCTATTTTCATATTTTGGTGCTTTAGTGTTTTTAACTGCCCGTATGCTCAGTATGAATAAACTTTTTATTTGCTCCCCTTATTTTTAGCAATGAGATAAACATCAGAACGAATGCCTTCGGTAAACTGATAATTGCCAGTAATGTCTTAAAGTTATAAAATTTGAATGGAATTGAAAAGAAGAAAGTAAGCACAACAGCCCCCAACACATACAGCCATGCTTTCATCCAGTCTTCGGTATTGAATAGAACAGAAAAAACATTGATGATGATAAGTGTTCCGAGAAGCATGATTCTTGGCGGTTGTATAAATTGGATGGCCTTGTCAAAATAATCAAAATTCCTGTATTTGAAAAGGTGCTTTACAGAAGTTAAAAAATCTTTACTGAAATAATGAATTTGTGCCGATAACCACCTTCTTCTTTGGTTTGAAAACACTTCGGCTTTTTGTACTTTTTCATCGAGTACATATGCATTTTCCAAATAACCGATGATTCTTGTTTCTTTCAAGATTTGCAATTCAAGTTCTTTATCAAAGCCACCGATTGCTTTAATCGATTTCATCATATTTTTAAAATACTTATAATCGATTGCCATGCCCGAGCCTATCAATGCAGCGGAAAGGCCCAATACCCGGTGGCCTTTTCTGAAAATCCGATTGTTGACTTCCTCGCTAATGGCATCCAGGATCGCAAAATTGGTATTGGTGTTTTTAGCAATGCGATGTCCCTGAACAGCTGTGAAACCAAGGTTAAAAGCCTGGTTGACCTTGGCAATAAAGTCAAATTCCATAATATTGTCGGCATCCAATACAACTGCGACATCATAATCATCTCC
>CAYNTB010000007.1:2329-16919 GCA_964399905.1 uncultured Bacteroidales bacterium
GCTTGTACATGGCTGCATTTAACGCTTTTGATTTTGTGCTTAGTTCAAAGCAGACTTCAATAATTTTGATCTTTAATTTTGATAAAGCTTCGAGGGTTTCAGGTTTAAAACTGTCGGCAATTACAACAACCTCGAATAAATCAACCGGATAGCTTTGGTGCAGTGCCTGTTTAGCCACATCGATGATAACCTGATCTTCTTTATATCCCGGTATAAGAACGACGTATTTACGCATCACCTCGAAGGATGGTTTTTTAGGCCTGATGGTAAACAGGCCGGCAAATGCGAAAATAAAAATATAGAAACTTGCGAGGCCTAAAAATGTGATAAAAATGTATTGAATAATATCCAAATAACTCATTTCCTTATTTTTTGTGTTTACTATAAGTTTTGCTTCGGGTTACTGTGGTATCTGTATGTGGTGTGGGTTCAAAATTTTTCTTGGCCTCCTCGTATCTAAACAACGATTTGATCATTAAAACAAATGCGAGTGGTAAGCTTAATAATGCTTTAAAGGTTTGTTTGTTATAGAATTGTTTGGGTATGGCCAGTAAAATTGCCAGATAGGTAAAACTTGCCTGTACTATCCATGCATAGAAAAGAATTCCCGTATTGAAAATAAGTGAGAATAGAAGAATAATAGTTGTTACACCCAGAAGAATAATACGGGGCAGTAAAATTTGCTGGATAGCTTTGTCGAAAAAATCAAAGTTGGAATGCCTGATCCATTCGTAGAATGCTTCAAAGATAAATCGCTTCGCATATATTAACTGGAAGGCCATCCATCTTGATCTTTGTTTTACAAAAACAGCAGGTTTGCTAACCTTTTCATCATAAATATAAACATCATCCAAATATTTAATGGGGAGTTTTTGTAAGATGAGTTTGAATTCCAGTTCTTTATCTTCGGCAAAAGTATCGGCTTGTTCCATGATTTTCCGATAGAGATTGTATTCAACCGTCATGCCTGACCCAATGAGTGCAGATGACAAGCCCAGTGCAACATGCCCTTTCCGAAAAACAGAATTGTTGATTTCTTCGCTGATTGCATCTAAAATTGAAAAATGAGCATCTGTATTTTTTGCAACGCGATGGCCCTGTATGGCATAAGAACCTTCATTCAATAATTCATTCGATCTGCTAATGAAATCAGGATCAAGGAGATTATCGGCATCCAAAATTATAACCGCATCATAACCATCTCCTGCCATTTTAATACATTCGTTTATTGATTTGGCCTTGGTGCTGACTTCAAACCTGACTTCCAGAACATTCACAGGAATGGCCCTTAGTTTTTCAATGGTTTCGGGCTTTAATTGATCAGCAATTACATATACATCAAAAAGTTCTTTTGGGTAATCCTGTTTTAATACCTCATCGGCAACACTCAGAATTACGATATCTTCTTTGTATGCAGGAATCATTAAGAGAAACCTTTTATAGGTCAGTGGTTTATTTACTATTTTGGGTTTGTAGAAAAAAGCAGCTACAGAAAAAACCAATAGGTATATAGACACCAAACCCAAATATACCAGAAGTAAAATTTGAAGTATTGTTATAGCCATACCAGATTATATTTCAATTTTTAATTAAAAATACAATAATTCGATTTATAACATTGGATTTTCGTGAATTTCTTTATTGAAAAGGTTCTTTAGATGCCAACCAATCGCACGATTATAAGCATGAAATAGTTGAAATTTGCCTTTAAGTAAAAATTTAAAGGCATTTTTTGGGATTGCAATAAATAACTGGTATAAAAGACCGATGTAAAAATCCTTACCATGGATGTTTCTCCGCATAAAGACCAATCTGTTACGGGTTAAATAATAAATTTTTAACGGACTCAGTTTGCCGGTCGATATCGATTCCTTATGGAATATAAGCGAATTATGCACATAATACATCTTATAACCTGCATTACGGATACGGGCACACCAATCAGCCTCTTCGTAGTATAAAAAGAAAATATACGACATCATCCCGATTTTTTTTACGATCTCGATGGGAACCATCATTGCGGCCCCGTGTGCATATGCAGTTTCTGAATCCTGATCGTATTGCCCTTTATCAACTTCCTTATAACCGATTGAAAAATTACGCATGGTATGCGTATTAATCGGAGTGAAGCCTGCATATTGTATGGTGTCGGGTGTATGATAAAACCTGATTTTAGGGCTGACTGCTCCGATGGTGTGATCAGATTCCAGTTTTTCAAGTAAAGGTTCTATAAAGTCTTCTTTAACAACGGTGTCATTGTTAAGCAGCAAAACATACTTGCCCCTGGCCCGAATCAATCCATAATTATTCCCGGCAGCAAAACCGTAATTAATCGGGTTTTGAATCAAAATAACATTTGGAAACCTTCGTTTAATGATGATCGGATCGTCGTCCGGTGAACAATTATCGATCACAATAATTTCAATATTGGGATAGCTTATCTTATTTAATGATTCGATGAGTTCACAGGTAACATCAGGATGATTGTAGTTTACGGTAATGATAGAAATCAGCGGATACTCTTCTCTCTTTTTCCGGCTCAACATGCGGTGTTTGTTTTAATGGCAATTTAATACAATCTTATCTTTTGATCAAATATAATTTTAAGAATATCGGAATGATGAGAATAAAGATTGAAAGTTAATTCATAATTCAGTTAAGTTTAACAGTTGTTTTTTTGATAAATGAAAATAAGTCCATACAAACAGCATACGAATAAAACAGAAAAGTTTAATCGATGATTCCCCTGATTTCACGATCCAGCATCGGCGACATAAATAAGAATGCCCAGCTGATATAGGTTAAAATACCAGTTGGTATCTGCCCAAGTACACCATTACCATAACTGGCACCAACGATACCGGCATATGCACAGGCCAGCGCACTCATTTTACCCCGAAGCTCGGGGTCTTGCACCCGGAACATGATGAAATATGAAGATTTGGTGGCAATATACGCTAAGATGAATAAATGTAAGGTGAGCCCGATAATACCCATTTCAGCCCAAATCTGAACATACCAACTATCAGTGGCTATATTTGCGAGGAATCCATTTGGTGAGAAACGCAATCCCCAGTTACCCGCACTTCCTATTCCTCCCCCGAAGGGTCTGGTTGCCAGGTATACCTGTAAAGTCCTTCTGTTCTCGAGCCTTACCTGCAATGACGCATCATCAGCCGGATGAAAGGCAGTCCGCATCCGGCGGATTTGCTGCACACCTTCACCGATATAGGTGTATTTAAAGAATACATAAATGCCTGCCATAATTACCATTCCAAACATGATAACCCTGAGGTTTTTACGGTGAATGAGATACAATAAGGCACCGATCATTGGAACGATGATTGCTCCCCGTGTTCCGGATAACATCATACCCCAAATACCAGAGAGCCCCATGATCAGGAAGAAAATTTTATCACCAAGTTTTTTGGCATTTAAAAAGATGATAATGCCTACAATACCAGCTGCACCCTGAGCAGCTCCATACTGGCCGGCATCCGAATAAAATGAGAACACCCGGAGTTCACCAAAAAGAATGTGGGTGACAGCTCCGACTTCGTTCAGCCATCGTTGCTCTGCATAGTCGGGGCCAATATATGCCTGTTGCAAACCTTTTAAAGTTCCCAGGATAGACATGACGCCCCACATGTATAAGAATATGTTTAAATATTTTACTCTTCGGAAAAGCATAAAAACCAGTGGGACTGTCAATAAAGAATATAGTGCCACACCACGCATGGCGTAAAACCATGCTGTTTTACTGAGGGCTTCCGGATTCAGGAGTTCCGCGACTGCATATAAAAACCATAATGCCAACAGAATAACAATGTCATTATTAAGCGCTTTGGTATCAATTCCTTTGTAAAAATCTTTAAAGAAAACAGCCAAGATTGTCAATACAAGAAAAAAGTCAATGGACAATCCAAGTGGAACCCCGGTTATATAACGTGCCAGACCCACCGCTAACCATGCCAAAAGAATGATGGTGTACAGCCCAATTCTCGGATTGTTGAACAATCTGTTCAGATAAATGATCGCGAGGGGCATGACCATCAGTATCAGCGAAAATTGCAAAGGGATTCGGGTGACTATAAAACTAAACAATACGGCAATAACAAATAGCCCAATCAGATAGATGGGGTCTTTTAATTTAAGTGAGCCTGTATAATTTTTTAGTCTTTTCAGCATAAAAATCAAGTATCAGTGATAAAGTTACGAAGATTTTATGGAACAAAAGCCGACTTAATATCTTTGATGACTGATAAAAAGAATTTCCAACCGTCGATAATAATATATCTGTACGATAATTTGAGATCTTTGTTTAAATAATATAGTCCAACAATGATTCCGATGAGTGTAAATAAAATGGTTACATAGGCAACCATTTCAAGAATTTGAAGTACTGAAAAGTCGTAATGCAAAAGCCCGAAATGTATCGGATTTATGTTTGGTGGCAACAGCAAAGATATGGCGGAGGCAATTATTAAGAATTTACCGATGTAAAAGATTACAAAAGTATCTCCCAGTATATTTGCAACTGCCATGTACATCACTTTTATAAACTGTCGAGCGCGATCCCTGTAAATTTATCGATCGCAATAAAAAACCCGTAAACACAAAAAATCCTGAAAACATTCTGGGTTTCCAAATATTCTTTTCCACCGAGTACATAAATAAATTGTTCAGAGAAAATAAATCCAATAATCAGAATTGGTAAGATTAAGAAAGTAAGCCCTCCGGAATATGCATAGAAAATTCTTTTTACCTCTTCCATATTGTTTTCAAGGCTGGCTTTCGACATTAAAGGAAAGGCAACGGCTGCATAGCTTCTGAGTGGGATTTCGAGTATTTGAGTCAATTTAAGAGGTACGGCATACATGGCAACTCCAACTGTGCCAACAAAGGGGCTGAACGCTAACAGAAATTGGTCAGAACTTTTTAATAAGTTTGATCCGATAAGCGTACCTGATGAATATTTGCTGAAATCCCAAATAATTTTATTGGTCGTTTTATTGGCAAAACCATCCCAACGATAAATCATTGAAATGATTGAAACAAGCAGATTTAGAGCGATATGGGTATAAACTATAAATAAAATGCCCCAATGTAAGAAGAAGAAATTAATGATGAGAAAAATAAAGAACCCGCCATAATTTAAGGTGTTTACGAATAATATTTTCCCAAACCGTTGATCTGCATGCATGACGGATATGGCCATATTAAAAGGCAGGTTCACAAATGATAAAATGGGATACCAAATGAAAAACAAGGAATATCCCGAACCTTCAATTTTTGATGGGAACATTAAATAGACACCCCAGATCAGAGCAGACAAAACAATAGTTGCAACCAAACCAAGTGCCCAATTTGTGCCTATCAGTTTTTTTCGATCGTCACCTTCCGCTCCGGATAAGTATCGAATGATAGCCGTGCGGGTTAATCCAAATCGCAACATTTCAAATAAGTTCCCGGCTGCCAGATAAAGCACCCATTCACCCATCACCTCCGGAACAAGTGAGCGAACAAAAATACGGCAATACCAAGATTACTTGATAAGGATAAGAAATTATTATTCTGAAGTGCTTTTGAAAAGTTTGCTCTCACATTTGTCGATTTAATCAACCCTTACTTTAACCCTAAGCCTAAATGGATAGGTGGCAACTTTTTTAATTTTTCTTCTTAATGATCTTTGTTTCTTTTCCGGGATGTCGTTAATAAGGTCTTCTAACGAATTTAATTCTGTTTGATTTAGAACAACCATCGGTTTTTCCCTCGAAACTTCCTGCATCATGTTCAATGCAGCTATATCTGCACTGCGCCAATAATCAGCAGCTTTTGAAAT
The DNA here is from genome assembly GCA_964399905.1 of uncultured Bacteroidales bacterium. GTDB lineage: Bacteria > Bacteroidota > Bacteroidia > Bacteroidales. The sequence continues at coordinate 8,172 of CAYNTB010000007.1, forward strand.
TAACAATGGAACATCAACGGAACTCATTAGTTCAAGTGGATAGGAATTAAAGATGATGGCCGGGATTTCTAAGAATATATAATCGTATTTATAATTGTCCTGTCTCAGGTAATTACTGGCCAGTAATTCATTAATGTGTTTTATTTCGACAAAATTATTATCAATTTGATAGGTAATGGTACTGTCAAGATCCTCATTCTCCTGATTGCCTTCTGCTTTAGAATAGTTTAAGAAAAGTACTTTCTCTCCGTATGATCGCAACTTTTTAATTAATTCCATGGCAATGGTCGTCTTTCCTGTTTGTTTTTGAGTACTAAAAATTAGTATCAGGTAAGGTTTTTCTGAGGTAAAGACGGAATTATGAGTGATATGAAGCTTGATGTTTTGCAACAGCATCTCCGTTAATCGGTTACTGATATATGAACTATCACGCCCGGGTTCAATAATTGGGTAAGCACCTGCCAGTTTTAAATTAGTTGATTTTTCAACAGAGGACGGATTCTTGATGGTAGTATCAAAATATTCTAACATGATAATGATGAAAGCTACAATAAAAAATCCGAACACAGCGGCAACCATGATCAACAAATTTGTACGTGAAGGATTTGATTGCAAGGGGAAAGATGGTTCATCAACAACCTTTATGTTTGTGGATTGCAAGTTGTTTTGTTGTTCCATCTTGGCAACATTAAAGCTATGTAAAAATTCAAGGTATGATTGTTCGGCCACACTGATTTCCCGTTCAATTCTTTTCAACATTGCACCCAATGGAGCAAAAATTTGATAAACCCTTGTAAAATCCTGCTTACGGTTGCTAAGCACCCTTAAACTGGCCTGAGCTTCAACAAATGTGATGTTATTTGTCAGATACTCAACCAACAAATCCTGAATTGGGATTCCTTCATTAGATCTGGAGTAAAGATAAAGTTGATCAACATGGGCGGCAACTTCATCTTTAATTTTTTGTTTTTCTCTTTTGAGTTTATTCAGGTTATCACCTAAAAACGGGTCATATTCATTTGAGATTTCATTAATCACGATGAGTTCAGAGATTTCCGAAATCCGCTTCATTTTTTGAATAATCGCATCGCTTTTCAAATAAATACTGTCTTTCCCCATCAACTTGGTTTCAAGTTGCTTTAAGGCTGCAGATGCAGAAGCCAGTCTTATTTGTTCATTCTGGTAATATAAATCCAGGTCTTCTTTCTGTGCAGCTATATATTTACTTTGTTCGTAGTAGTTAATGATATTATTTTCCTTGTTGAATTCAAGCAGTCTGTCCTCTGCTTCCTGCAATTTGGCATCTGCCTCTTCAACTTTCCGCTGATAATATGCCACAACGGCATCGGTTTCGTTGGCTTTCAGTAAGGTGTAATTTTTAATAAAAACCTCGGCCAATATTTTGAGTGTTTGCTGGCAAATACCCGGATCATCGGTTTGATAAGTCACCCTGATGAAATCCGAATTGCTGACTCTGAATACCTGTGCGTTGCCCTTAATTTCCTGTAAACTGTAATGAGGATGATTGTAGTGCAGCAATTCGTAAATAAAGTTATCGTCGCTTGAATTATAATAATTGGTAAAATTAGCTACCGTATTATAAAAATCTTCTTTTCGGATATACGGAGGAATTACCGGATCTTTTTTATAAGGTATCTCGAAAGTACTGAAATCAATACTTGCATCTTCAGGATTGATAATGGCTGAAGAAATATTACCCGAACCGGAAACTAAGGATGTGTTCCTTGCAGCCGAAGGGTTAACTTTTCTGATAGTCAGCCTGCTTCCAGGAGTCAGATCGTCAGAAAAGAGGGCATTGTTTCTTCTGATGTCGTTAATATTGGCATCATAAAGTTTAGCAATGGAATAAACTGTTTCGCCGGGCTTAACAATATGATATAGAAAATCAGTAGGTAATTCTTTCTTAATAATGAGCGATTGGCCAACATTTACAGAGTTATTGCTCAATTTATTCTGGTCCATGATTTCACCGGCACTGATTCCATACATGGTGGCAATGGAGTATATAGTTTCGCCAGGCCGCACCGTATGGTAAAGGTTGGTTGCGGTATTTTCCGTGCTTTCTTGCTGGGTGGTCGTGGTCGTATTTGTTTGTGGCTGATTTGTTGATGAATTTAAGAGTTCACTCGACTTTCTGGATTGAATTTGTTGCTCAAGTCCCTGAATTTCATCTTGTAGTTGCCTGATCTGGTCTTCTCTTTCTCGTTCCAGCCCCATTTTACCATTCTTTACAACAAGATCCTTAACTTCTTTTGGGACCATTTCATGTAAAGCGTAGTAATTACTTTCGTTAATATATTGCGGGTTTGGTGCTTCAAGTGAAACATCCTGGGCCAGTAATCGGATGGCTGTATTTTCAATGGTTTGGTTTGAATTTATCAGGTTGATCAGATTGTCGAACTGAATATTGGTTGAAAAATAATCAATATTCCGGGCATTGGTTGACTCGATCGAATAACCTGTTGCAATTCCGGTATAAATGATCACTTCGGAAGAATATGTTCTGGCCGTGTTGCGTGTGAATAAATAGACCATCAATGCCATGAATAATGGCACCGATATCAATAAAAACAAATGTCTTCTTATTAGCTGTATTATTTTGTGTAAATCCATTATTTAAGTACATTAATAAGATTAAACCTCATCCCTACAAGTTCTTCAAGTAAGTTGTAAGCAGCGTTAAAACGTCCAAGCGTCAATGCATATTCTGTTGCACCCCTTGTCTGATAATCTTTTTGCCTGTTGTATTCTTCCGGTGGAATTTCTCCATTCAGGAACATATTTTCGGCATTACGCATCATCATGTCAGAAGATTGCTGATAATCATTGGTGATTCTCAACACCTGTTGTTGTTGCAATAGCGTATTATAGGTTTCAATAACCAATTGCCTGATATCGCGGACTACAATCTCTCTATTAACAATGCTCATTTCAAGCAATTTTTTCTTTTTGTTGATTTCATTTTTACGATCAACGAGGTAAAATAATGGGAGTCTTACGTAAAGACCTCCATAATAAACCAAACTTCTGTTTTCATATAAGTAAAATCTTTCCAATCGCGTTAATTCATCCCTGGCATTGGCAATTTCATTGCCGTAATGGGCGATGGCGTCCAGGCCCCAATGTTGCAACCACATTCGGCCCGCAGTTTTAATTTCGTATCTGGCAAGGTCAGCCTGAAGTTCTTCAAGTTTTATTCTGGGTGAATTGGCAATAGCAGAATCAATTAATGCTTCGAGAGGTGGAAGTTTCTTTGAAATATCATCTCTGATGGGATTGAAAAGTAAGGAACTATCAATTTGTTGAGCGAACGAAACTACCGTTAAAAGCAACAATGAAATTAAAAATACTGATTTTCTGGTCACGAAACTATTCCAATAAACCATGGGCTTTATTTTTTCGAAGAATTATTTAGTTAAAATTATGATTTTTTAACTAAACAAACTACAATTATTTTACGTTAAAAATAAATACTTCCTACAAATAGTTATTAAAGAGTTTTTAACACTCAATATTTTATGCAATATATTAAATTTTAAGCAAATAAGCTTCATTGTTTAATCAGAAACAGTTCAAATTAAACATTTTCTTTCTGAAGTAATGCAGGTATTGTTATCAAAATTAACTTAATATCGCCCCAAAAAGAGTAGGTTTTTGCATAATGATTATCAAGAGCTTTTCGCTCATCTTCCGACATTTCACCTTTTCGGCCTCTTAATTCGACCTGCCATAATCCGGTAATACCTGCAGGGCCCAAAAATCGTTCACTCCAATCATCAGAAGTGAGTAATTCTGCTTCATATAATGGTAAAGGTCTGTTCCCGACAATTGACATATCTCCTTTTAACACATTGATGAGTTGGGGAAGCTCGTCGATGCTTGTATTTCTTATAAAACGTCCTATTTTTGTGACCCTTGGATCATCTTTTATTTTAATAAAAGTAGATGAATCCGATGCGGCTTTCATTTGACCATACCAATATTCACAAACTTTTTGACCACCCGTATATAAGGTAGGCGAACAATAAACCCCCGGTTCCAGTTTTGAACAACGCGGGCATTGTTTACGTAAGAAATCGTCGCCATCACTCACAACGCTCCCATTGTTATTGGTCGCATATTGGTTTAAATGATCCAGGTCTTTAAGTCTTGCGTCAGATCCATGGTACATTGACCTGAATTTATAAAAATCAAAAATCTTATATCCTGTTCCTACGCGTTTTGAGGTGTAATAAACTTTGCCTTTCGATTCTATTCTGATAGCAATAGCCGTAATAATAAATACCGGCGATAACAGCAAAAGTGCAACACCTGAAACCACGATGTCGAATAACCTTTTTATTAAAGGGATGCTATAATCGTGAACATTTTTACTGGCTGTTTTTGATTTTGAGTAATTTTTTTTGAATTCCTTTAAAAAGTTTATTCGCGTATAAATTTCCTCAATATCCATCGGTATGACATAAAAATCATCAATTCTTTCTTTGAGGGAGAGTTTGAATAACTTTTCGTCAGGCTCATGGGTAATCAGAATAAATGGTGTCTTTGGATGGAGGTTTTGGTTTCGAAGCATCCTGAAAAGTTCAATGCCGTTCATTCCCGGTAAATGAACTTCCGAGATGATGGCATCCAGATTTTCGGTGTCTTTTAGCAGGTTAATTGCTTCCAGACCATTTTCTTTCTCAATTACATCAAATAAAATTGTGGAATCCTGATATTCTTTGGTAACTTTCTTATTACCTCCTATATAAAGAATCTTTAATTTCTTTCTCTCTGAAGTTTCCATTAAACGATCTTTAATGGTTGGATTATGATTTCCTGGAAATGAGCAATTCAATACGGATGGCTAATTCCTCCGGGTTGAATGGTTTGACAATATAATCGTCAGCCCCTAACTTTAAACACTTGATTTTTTCAGTGGTGCTTTCGATACCTGATAGCATTATTAGGGGAATAAGCCTAAAATAACCACTGGCACGTAAATTCTTAATGAAATCATACCCGTCTAGATTTGGCATCTGAATATCGGCAACAATCAAATCAGGAATGTTTCCTTCTTCAAGCCAGGTAAGCCCTTCCAGTCCATCGTTTTTCGTAACAACCTCATATTCTTTTTTAAGGAAATTTTCTAATAACATACGGATACTTAACTCATCGTCAATTATAAGAATTTTCTTTTTCATGTAATTTGTATTTGTTTAACGTGCATAAACCATTAAATAGGCTGATTTTGATGTAAAAATAGTATAATTTAATTATTTAGCCCAAATGTATTAAATTATTTATTTACATTGAATGGTTAATAAAATTTCATTAAATAAATTCTTGTTATCCTGTTTTTAGTCCTTTCACCCTTCTTCGAATAAAAAATTGAAAGACTTATTCCAAAAATCAGTTTAACGAATCATCTTTCGTTACCCGAAATTGTTTGTCATTTATTTAGCAAGCCTTTTAAATCATTGATTTCATCACGCAATCTGGCTGCTTCAATAAAATCGAGTTCTTTAACTGCTTCTTCCATTTGTTTTTTGTTTTTCTGAATGGCTTTTTCAATCTGTTCCGCATTCATATATTTAACAACAGGATCCGCGGCCACAGTCAACTTCTGATCTTCGATGTATGCTTTGGTATTTGCAACGCTTGTTTGTCCGAGTATTGATTCTTTCGATTTTATAATCTGAGTAGGGGTGATGTTGTACTTTAGATTATAGGCAATTTGTTTTTCTCTTCTTCTGTTTGTCTCTTCAATTGTTCTTTTCATTGAATGAGTATGCTTATCGGCATACATGATAACCTTGCTTTGCAGGTTACGGGCAGCACGGCCTGCAGTTTGGGTGAGAGATCTTTCAGAACGTAAAAACCCTTCTTTATCTGCGTCGAGAATTGCCACCAACGATACTTCCGGCAAATCCAGACCTTCCCTTAGTAAATTTACCCCGACAAGTACATCAAAATTTCCTAGCCTCAAATCCCTTAAAATTTCAACCCTGTCAAGGGTGGCCACATCCGAGTGAATATAATTGCACTTTATGTTCAGGCGGGTCATATATTTTGTTAACTCTTCGGCCATTCGTTTTGTAAGCGTAGTAACCAGTGCTCGCTCGTTCTGCTGAATAACCCTGTTGATCTCATCGAGCAAATCATCAATTTGGTTTTGGCTGGGTCGCACCTCAATCACCGGATCAAGTAATCCGGTTGGCCGTATCAGTTGTTCAACTATGATGCCATCGCTTTGCATTAATTCATAATCGGCCGGGGTTGCACTCACATAAATACACTGATTAACCATTGTTTCAAATTCGTCAAATTTCAATGGGCGGTTATCCATAGCCGAAGGCAAACGAAAACCGTATTCAACCAGGTTTTGTTTTCGTGAACGGTCTCCTCCGTACATTGCCCTGACCTGTGGAATGGTCACATGACTCTCATCAATAATCATTAAATAATCATCCGGAAAATAATCCAATAAACAAAAGGGTATGCTTCCAGCCTGCCGGCCATCGAAATATCTGGAATAGTTTTCAATGCCTGAACAATAACCTAATTCACGCATCATCTCCAGATCATAGGTAACGCGGTCTTCAAGTCGTTTTGCTTCCAGGTGTTTGCCAACTTCTCTAAAATAATCAAGCTGTTTCATCAGGTCATCCTGTATCTCAAAGATTGATTCCTTCATTTTATCCTTAGAAGTCACAAAAATATTGGCCGGAAAAATGGTCATTTCATCCATTTGGGTGATGGATTTTCCGGATAACGGATCAAAAGTTTCAAGTTCTTCAATTTCGTCGCCAAAGAAAACGATCCGATAACATATATCGGCATAAGCCGGAAATACATCAACGGTATCGCCCTTTACCCTGAAATTACTACGACTCAGCTCGAGTTCTGTTCTGGAATACAAACTGGAAACGAGGTCGTGTAAAAAAATATTCCGGCTGATTTTATCCCCAATTTTCAGACGGATCACATTATTGGTAAAATCATCCGGATTACCGATTCCATAGATACAAGAAACTGATGAAACCACAATCACATCCCTTCGTCCAGAAAGTAGTGCGGATGAGGTGCTTAGCCGCAATTTTTCTATCTCATCGTTGATTGAGAGATCTTTTTCAATATAAGTGTTGGTTACGGGTATATATGCTTCGGGCTGGTAATAATCGTAATAAGAAACAAAATATTCGACAGCATTGTTTGGAAAAAACTGTTTAAATTCCCCATATAATTGTGCAGCCAAAGTTTTATTATGGCTCAGAACCAGTATCGGTCTGTTCAGGTTTTGGATAACATTGGCAATGGTGAATGTTTTACCCGAACCGGTGACCCCAAGTAAAGTCTGAGCTTTGTCGCCGCGCAAAATTCCTTCGGTTAATTGTTTGATGGCTTCCGGCTGATCTCCGGTTGGTTGAAATTCTGAAGTGAGTTCGAAATTCATGGGAATTTTTTATACAGCCCAAAAATACAAATTCGATCTTAATTTGCCTACTTATTTAAAGGCTAAAGAAACACTGATTGGGAAATGATCGGAAAGGTTGATTCTGTGTTCTGTATATTGTGCTGACTCAAATTCCGAATCGTAGAGTATGAAGTCGATTCGTCCCGCCGGCAGATTACCCAGAAATGTCCTGCCAATGCCTCTGCCACTTTCTATGAATGCATCTTCCAGTTTATCCGAAATAAAATGGTAGTTGTAAGAACTCGGGGTTTCGTTAAAATCGCCACAGATAATCACCGGGAAAGGCGTATTTGTAATATGACGCCTTAATATTTCGACCTGTTTTGTTCGATTGAGAGATGCTTTTTTTAATTTTTTTAATAAATTGGTGGTGTTTGGCGACTGAAGGCTGTCTCTGGGTGAAATGCCTGTTACGAATGAATAATCTTCCTGGTTTAAACTAATCGATTCGAGATGGATATTGTACACCCTGACGGTATCATCCATAAATTGAATATCGATAAAAGTTCCAAAATTTCTGGTTTAAGGTAAACTGAAGATGCCTTTGTTAACAATGGGAAATTTGCTAAAGGTGGCCATTCCGAAAACCTTATTTTTTTTAGGATTAAAATAGCTCTCAAAATAGTAATTTTCGGCACCCAGTCTTTGTTTGAGTTGTGCATGTGAGGCATAAATGTTCTCACCTATATAGTTAAACTCCTGCAAGCAAACGATATCAGCCTTTTGTGTTTCAATAAATTCAAAAGAGCTTTGTTGAATTACTTTATCGAAAACTCCCGATTTCGATTTGTTTGAAAAATTATGTACGTTAAAAGAAAGCACTTTCATGGTGGTTGATTCGTTGAACTCATCTGTATTGAAATTAAATTGTGCAAACTTTCCAAGTAGATTAGTTCCCAGCAAAATGGCAATCAGGGAGATTAAAAAATAAGGCTTCTTAAGGCTGATCCAAAAAAGTACAAAGATCAGGTTTATAAGTAATAAAATGGGATAGGCAAGACCAAAAAGAGAAAGTGCCCAAAAATTCCGTGGGTCAATATATAGCGAAAGGTAAGATAGTAACAGGGCCAGAATAGAGAGGTAATTCAGATAACGAATATACCTGAGCAAAAATGTCGATTTGTGTTGCTCGTTATCCACTATTTATTGCTGCTTTTAAATAATAGCTCCTTTTCTTTTTTCGTAAGGCTGTCGTAGCCCGATTTTGAGATTTTGTCCAGTATCAGGTCAATTTCCTTTTGTTTTTTGGCACGCTCACGATTGTATTCTTC
>CAYNTB010000008.1:0-1273 GCA_964399905.1 uncultured Bacteroidales bacterium
CATAATTTTAAGAATGGTTGGTGCCAGGTCAGCCAAAATGCCATCTTTTACTTCAACTTTCCCTTCACCTAAAATGATACACGGCACCGGGTTTAGCGAATGGGCGGTATTAGGCGAACCATCTTTATTTAGGACATGATCGGCATTGCCATGATCGGCTGTAACGATCACACTGTAACCGTTTGCCAAAGCCGCAGAAATGGTTTTTTGCAGGCATCTATCAACGGTTTCAACCGCTTTGATAATGGCCTGATAAATTCCGGTATGGCCTACCATATCTCCATTCGCATAATTCAAACAAATAAAATCATGTTTACGGGTGTTTATCTCTGCTGCAACCTTATCAGCAACTTCAGGGGCACTCATTTCAGGTTGATAATCGTAGGTTGGCACTTTTGGTGAAGGAACCATAATTCTGCTTTCATTATCAAAAACGATTTCTCTTCCTCCCGAGAAAAAATAAGTTACATGGGCGTATTTCTCAGTTTCGGCTATTCTTAACTGTGTCCTTCCGTTTCTTGCCAGAATTTCTCCCAGCGTATTTTGTACATTTTCGTTATCATATATTACACCGATGTGTTTAAAACTTTTATCGTAATTCGACATGGTATAATATTTCAAATTTAACGGGTGCATCGAATAATCCGGCATGCTTTGCTGCGTAAGGGCAATGGTCAGTTGACGTAAACGATCGGTTCTGAAGTTGAAACAAATAACAACATCCCCTTCTTCGATTTTAGCAAGTGGTTTTTCATTGTCATCAACCATCACAATCGGATTAATAAATTCATCCGTAACACCCGCTTCATAAGATTGCTGAATAGATTGTAAGATATCTGTAGATGCAGAGCCTGAGCCTTTAACCATTAGCTCATATGCCTGATTGATCCGTTCCCATCTTTTATCGCGGTCCATTGCATAATACCGACCAACCAAAGAAGCAATTCTGGCATTTGTTTTCCCGGTGTTTTCAATTAATGATTTGATGAAGCCATAGCCACTCTTCGGATCGGTATCCCGACCGTCGGTCAGGGCATGAATAAATACATCTTTTAAGCCATAATCGCTTGCAAAGTCACATAAAGCATATAAATGACTGTCGAGCGAATGAACGCCACCATCCGACACCAATCCAATAAAGTGTAATTTTTTCTGATTCTCTTTTGCATACGAAAAAGCTTCCAGCAAACGCTTGTTTTCCCGTATTTTGCCTGAAGATATCTCTTTATTGATTCTTACCAGTACATCTGTACCATCACCGAAATTATAAGTA
>CAYNTB010000008.1:1283-9324 GCA_964399905.1 uncultured Bacteroidales bacterium
GATCCCCGGGTGGCCTTTGATGTGCTGCAACGGATCCCCCATCTGCCCATCCGGCAATCCGACGCTTTCGCCACATGCAAGTAATTTTGCAGCATGTTCATTCTTTATAAGTGAATCAAAAAAGGGTGTATTGGCAGTATAAATGGCGTTTGATTTATCATTCTCCCCAAGTCCCCAACCATCCATTATTATCAATATCAGTTGTTTGTGATCTTTCATTGAAAAAATTATTATTATCTATATTTGTATTCAAAGGTAGAGCTTTTAAATTTATCTTTATTAAAAATTCGAATAAGAGAATATGGCAGATCAATGGGTAATTCCGGATATTCACGGTTGCTCCAAAACTTTGCAAGAATTGGTAGAAACTCAGATCAGGCCCAAAACCGGTGATGCGTTTTATTTTTTGGGCGATTATATTGACCGTGGCCCTGATTCAAAAGGAGTTATCGATTATTTAATGACACTTCAAAACAATGGCTTTAATGCACATTTCCTGAAAGGAAACCATGAAGAATATTTGTTAAAAACCCTGGCATACGAACCTGCCCCAAAAAGATTCATCAAACTTGGCAGAAAGAACAGATTTAAAGAAGCCTGGTTTGCACATGGCGGCGAAATATGCATGAAAAGTTTTGGGGTGGATAATCTGAAACAAATCCCTTCGGTTTATCTTGATTGGATAAATTCACTCGAATATTATATCGAATTAGCGGGTCACATCCTTGTTCATGCGGGTTTGAATTTCAGAATAGAAAATCCCTTTGATGATCAGGTTGATATGTTATGGACCCGGGATTTTGAAATTGATCCTGAAAAAATCGGTTATAAATTGATAGTTCATGGCCATGTTCCTGTCCATATCGACTTTATTAAACTATGCATCAATAAACCTGATTATCATTTTATTGACCTCGACAATGGTGTGTACATCCAAGATAAAGAAGGCTTCGGCAGTTTAACTGCTTACGAATTAAACTCCAAAACATTATTGTCACAAACCAATGTCGATTTTCAATAATATCCTGCAAGAATCAGGACCTGAATTCAAAAAAAAAGGATGCAAGCTTTTCAGCTTACATCCTGAACTCAACAAACGCCAGTAATAATAGTGCTAACCCTGGTTAAACGCGATTGTCACGTTTCAACTTTTGGTTATTTAGTGAAATGATCAACATCTGATTTTCGCTTTTTTAATAAACAGCCTGTTAAAACTACGACCTAATAACAGCCTGTTTGGATACTTTGTATTGTTTTTTAACTGGAAATCATTTGTAAAAGATTAAATTTCATCACAATCAATAACTCTTTGCATTTTGCAAAAAGTACGGTTCCACTTGTTGAGTGCTGAACGAAAATGAAATTTAAACGCTAGGCGGTGCCCGCAGGCCGAAATGATAAGACTCAGGCATTTCGAATATGTCTGACACCAATTCCTGCTTCCTTTCAAGCGCTGATGGTTGCAAGTCTTGAGATAAGTCAGCGTGACTCGAAATAAATAAATCAAAATAAACGCTTTTTTTACTTAAATCGGAAAAATGAAACGTATTTTCTTTTGTTTTAGGCTTGATGGCCGGATAGGCCTGATCAATTAATTGTGTTCCTAAAATCCGGTTGGCATGAAAATTAAGCAATGCACCCAAAAATACCCAAACAATCGCGAAAGCGATGATTAAGACAAAATTTCTTCGGATTGCATGATTTCTGAACATTACTCACTTTTTATCAGTACAAATATAGTTTATGTTGGCTTATCCCCACAATGAGATATCTCATGCAAAACGGAGGATTATATCAACCATAAAAAAATCCGGGTTATAAACCCGGATTTACTGCAAAAACGCCAAGCTATTGAAGCTTTAGCCCACTTATACTATTTTTAAAGTCTGCTTAATTATGTCTCGTTTATTGCCTGTTATACAAGCATTTTATTATTCAGACAATATAATTTCCAGTGTAAACTCATCATAAATTAAGTTATCGCCCAAATCTTTAAAAAACGACTTTGATCTGAATTTTACACCGAACTTACTTCTGTCAATCACTATTTTTGCATGTAATTTTTGGGCATCTTTTGTTGCTTCAAATTCTACCGCATGGGTTTTATCACGGATGGTTAAATTTCCGCTGAGCATCGCTTTTCCATCTTTAAAAGCTGCGCTTTTTGTGAGCTCCAATTTGGCTTCGGGATATTCATCGGCTCCAAAAAAGTCATCCGATATGAGATGATCGACTAATTTTTTGTTATAGGATTCATTTTCAAGATCTGTATTCGTAATGCTTTTCATATCAACCACAAAAACACCGGAGACAATCTGATCATGATCCCATTTCAGAAATCCTTCTTTTAATGAAATATTCCCGTAATGTGTGCCACCTATCTTCTCACCTGTCCATTTTATGATTGCATTTTCGTTATTATATTGATGGGTTTGAGCCATCAGGTTTGCAGCAACTGCCATTGCCAAAACCATCAGTATGTATTTTATTTTTTTCATTTTTTTCGCTTTTATAATAAATACAAAATCAATTTTTTATACTCTTATTTAGAATCTGTAAAAATAAGATAAATCTCAATACGAACTGTATGAGAATTGTTAAAAAAAGGTTAAAAAAGAAATATCAGCTTTATCGGGGGTAGATTTTAAGAATCTCCGTTTGTCTTTCATTAATATACCTGAATCCATTGGGACCCCAAAATCCATCTTCTTCCAGCATGATCCGGATATCGCGTTCCCATTCGGGTATATAAACTGTAACATTGAGTTCGATAGCATAAGCTGTGTTTTCATAAAGCGGGTATTCGCCCGTGCCCGGAACTCCGTCCTGCTGGTCCCACATTCCAAAAACAGCACCTGCCGAATGGCCATACAAACCCAACGGATGAGAATAAATCGAAGCTACAATTCCTTCCGACCTGGCATCTGCCAATGATTTCAGAAATATTTCATTTCCTGTTTTTCCGGTTTCAAAATTTGAAGTAAATAGATCCTGAAGCCGATTTCCGGTGGCCATTGCTTTCACCAAATATTCTGGAACCTCTTCCTCATGAGGTTTAAGAACATAGGCGTGTTCCTGAATATCTGAATTCAGGCCCAGGTAACTGATCCCGACATCGCAGTGCAACAGATCGCCGGGCATGATGACTTCACCCTCTACATCCTTTGAAAAAACGTTTAAAAAACTTTCCATCTCCGAATTTGATCGTTGCAAATCAATGGTCGGATGAAACCAGGTTTCGAGTCCCATTTCTGTTATTCTATCCCGAATCCACCATTTTACGTCCTCTGTGGTGGTTACACCCGGCTCAATCACTTCATTTGAAAAAAATGTTTTAATTAAATCGTGTGTTGTTTCGACCAATTCACTAAAAATCTTCATTTCTTTATCCGTTCTGGTTTCAACCCAGCCGATGGCAAGATTCTCGGCTGATACCACTTTACGCTGATATTCCAGGGGTAATATCTCCATTAGTTCATTATAATCAGTCAAAACCAATCCATCGGCAATTCCAAAATGCTCTGAAAAATTTAGGCCGATTTTATTCGGATTTCGGCTGATGATGATCTCCTTTAATGCATCCCATTGATTTGGGTATTTTTCTTTGTCCCAGGCTGTCTTAATATGTTTGCCCACATCATAGGTTGAGACTGCCAGTCGCTCAGTGATGTCATTCGCCTTATCGCGATAAAACACTAAAATCGTTCTTCTGCGTGCCGCAAACCATTTGGCGGGCAACATACTCCTGATTACCGGGTCTTCGTTGTATTCGCGCGACATCACGATCCACATGTCAATATCTGCCCGGTCCATGAGTTGTGGTAATAAATTTGTTAAACGATCGCCGATAATTTCATCTCTGATTTCGGCCCTTTCTTTTTCTGATAAGATTTGAGCCTGGCTGTAAAGAAATGTAAATGCAAACAAAAAGAAGATCAATTTTTTCATCATAAGCGGTTTAGGATATGTATAAAAATAAGAAAATAAACAATACCTGAAAAATCCTGACCCGGAAATGGGGATTTTATATCGAATTTTTAATTCCAGCTTTAACTGCCTTTCGCTTTTTCGATGAGCGCATCCCCTTCTGCTTTAGCTTTGCTCTTTAGCAAACCGGCCTCTGAATTGGCTTTTAGCAAAATCTGGCTGGCCTTGGCCTCTGCTTCTTCTTCAATCTTTACCGCCTTTTTCTCAGCTTCAACCCTCACTTTATCAGCAGCTTTTTTAGCGGCTGTCTTCAAAAGTATTGGCTGCCCGTTTGCTTTATCTTCAATTTTTTTTGCTTCGGCTTCTCCTTCAAAACGTACTTTGTCGGCCATGGTTTTAGCAGCTTTGTTTATCTGCACAGCCGAACTGTCGGCAACAGCAATAAGCTTTTGTGCTTCAACCTCCGCCAAATTCATCAATTTTGCTGCCTGTTCCTCAGCTTTTTGAATGGCCACCAGTTTCGTTTGGTCAATTTTTTCAGTCAGTTCTGTTTTAACTGCCTGAACAGCCTTGTTAACGGTTTCGCCAATATTCAGGGTGATTTTTGGATCCGTTATGCTTCCTGTAATCGAGGCACTTATTTCAACCAAATCTGACATCTGGAAATCCATACCTGATTTTTCAGCCTTGGCCAAAAGATTGTTCAAAGCCTGGTTTGCACCTCCGAAATCTGTTCTTGGAAGGGCAAATTTCATCTGATAATCAATTGATTTATCGAGCCCCTGTATGCCTCCGATGGTCGTTTTTGTGTTTTTAATTTTTGTGATGAATGGTCTTAGCTCTACCTTCCCGTCTTTAACCTTAAAACTTAAATTCAGGTCATTTAATGCAAATGATTTAAATTCTGAAATTTTGAGCATTTCACCCAATTTGTTAAATAATTCCGCATCATTGATCTGGAAATTTTTACTTTGAATTTTACCGGCCATACTAATGGTGCCTAAATCAGGCATCATATTTTTATTTAAGGCACAACTGTAATTTTCAATAGCCGCAGAAAAATTGCCTAACGAGCGTTCAACGATCGGCGCAAGCAACCTGACCGTTTGAAAATTACCGGCAGTTTTTTTAACATCAAAGTCCTGTATTCCAAGGTTAAAACTTATCCGGGGATGTTCAATATCCGTTGTTTCATAACTGCCGTTCATTATCAGCATCCCATCCAGCATATTCATGCTCACTCCTTCCATGATCAACTTTTTATCTTTAAGAAGGATGGTTCCATTTAATTGATCTATTTCAAGTTTGTCATATAACACCTTTTCTATTTTCGATGACAAGGTAAAATCAATATTTGACGGGACCTCGAAAGCAGTTAATGGCTGGTCGGGGCTTTTAGTTGGATTTTCGGCCTGTCCTGCCATTATTTCATTCAGGTCAATCAGGTTTGAATTCAGTTTAAAATTACCGCTCAGGGCTTCATCTGAAAAAAAGTATGCGATAAAATTATCGATCCTGCCCTTTAATGAAAAATCGCTTTTACCATATTTTGCATCGAAAGATTGCAATTCAAGATATTGTGGGCTAAAATCCAGCAAAGCCTTGTCAATTATTAGTTTGGCTGAAACATCATTGCTTTGATACATTACCTCTTTCGCACTTATTTGTCCACTTGCCATAAAATCTTCATACCTGCCATTTTCAACAGATGAAATCTTTCCATTAAATTTTAGGTCGGAAGATATTATTCCCTTTAATTCCTTCTGTTCGAATGGGATGGTGTTTTTAATACTTTCCAGATCAAGATTTCCTTTCAACATTCCATTTATTTCAGGATCGCTGATCGGGTTCACAATCAGTAAACGGGCATCAATCGGATTATTGGCAAAATCAAGATGCAGCTTTTGTAAATCAATAATGGTATGATCCGCATTCCCATCATTGTTCTTAACATTCAGTGCCAGATTAACATTTTTTACCGATCCGGGTAAATCCGGATATTTAAACATGCCGTCTTCAACATTCAGCTTTAATTCAAAACCGGGTGTTTGCTTTTCGTTATAAATACCCCGAATCAATGCATCCATTTCCAAATGGCCTTCTGCCTGAATATCTTTAAACTGATTGTTATAAACAGCCGGGATCATCGACAGAAAATTTTTAAATTCATTCTGTTTGGCTTTAATATCAAGGTCTAGTATAATATCGTCGGCTGGCATTTCAATGCTGCCATTCAGGATCAATCCTAAATTATTGAGCAAAATATGGTTCTGCCTGAAAGTGTAAATTGAATTTTCCAAATCAGTTCCGATTCCGCCATTTGCCTCCAGACTAGCATGACTGATGTAATTGATCCCTCCGTAAGAAAGTGAAAAATCATCGGAAGTCAAAGTGGCCTCCAAGTTTGCCACATCAGCCACCATATCACCGGATAACTCACCCCGAATATTTTTGGCCCTTGTAAGCAAATCCATTTCCTGATCTTCGTATGTAAACTCACCTTTTATAATTTTGATCCGGTTGAGTTTAAGTTTAAAAGCAGATGGGGTGTCGCTTTCAGGTGCAATATTCGTGCTTTCCTTGGTGATCTCCCAATTCACTTCACCGTTCTGCAATACTTTTGTTTTTATAACGGGCTCAGTTAGAATAATCGAATTGATCTGCAGTTCATCACTTCCCAGGCTAAAGAGCCCGACCCTTAAAGAAATCCGATCGAATCTTGCCAGGGTGTCTTTTTCAAAATCCCCCAATCCGACGATGCTAAAATCATTCATCGAAAAATTTGCAAATGGGAATGCCGAAAAGAAACTCAGGCTAAAATCGCCAAATTCAACCTTTGCATTGATGTTTTTATTGATTTCCTTTTTGGCCATTTCAACCAGTTTTCCTTTAAAAATAAAGGGAAGTGTAAACATAAGAACCAATAGAAACAAGACTGTTATGGCGAGCCATTTGAAAAACTTCTTCACAAATTTCATGGATGTTGCTTTTAAATTACAAAGAATAAATGTACGAAATTTGAAGGGTGGAAGGGGAAAAAGAAAAAGCCCACTTTTCAGAGGGCTTCTTTTTCATTGTGGCTATTTCAACGGTACATAAATATGTGTTTTATAATTTTTAGGTTTATGTTTTTCGGGATTATTTACATACTTTTCAAAACATGGCCAATCTTCCAATTCATAACCTGATGCAGGTAACCAATTCTTGAAAATAAAATTGTAAACTTGCTCTAAATTTGTATAAGGTCCTTTGTATTTAAAAATTGCATACTTACCTCCGTTTATAACTTTCACACCAACATTTCCTTTTGGTTGAACGTCCTTTTTTACGGTCATGCATGCATCATACCTAAGTTTATCTCCTTCAGTCACACTCGGATCATCATGTCCAATTCCAATAGTTTCAAGCCCAAACGTGAATAACTTTTCCTGCTTCATAAATTCACATAATTGATCCCAGGCTTGTCCGGCAGAATCGGCATACTGACCTATAGCTTGAACATAAACTACTTTTTTCTCTTTAATTTCTTTAATCTGTGGTTTCAAATTGAGTTCCATACCATTATTATTTAAGTTAATAAAATCGAAAGGAATCAACATTTTTTTTGTTTCACGGAATTCAGCCGGCGCAACGCCAAACCGTTTCCGAAAAGCTTTGTTTAGTGAAGATGGAACATCAAAGCCAACACGATACGCAATTTCATTAATCGGATCTGTACCAAACTCTAATAATTTGGCAGCATAATCTAAACGCAAACGACACACAAATGCACCGAGTGGTTCATTCAGAAAAGCTTTAAAAATGCGATGAAAATGAAAAATTGAAAAATTTGACATGGCAGCCAGTTTTTCAAGTTCCAACTTTTCATCCAGATGTTCACTAATATACACCAGCACTTTGTTAATGCGCTCCTGATAATCTTTGATGGTTTCTTCTTTTCCTTTCATGAATTAGTTTTATTCAAAAATAAGGAGAGGGCTCAAACTGGAATTTTCCATTCTTGCTAAGTTACAAAATTTGGCAGTTAGCTTTTAGCCATTTGCTTATAGCCAGAATCTTGATACTTGGGTCTTTAAAAAAAGCCCCCAAACTTCTGAGGGCTGCACATTTTTAA